>JABFRJ010000270.1 GCA_013141255.1 Hyphomicrobiaceae bacterium | reverse complement strand
AGCCCGCTCCAACCAAAGTAGCGGCGATCTCCAGCCCCGTTGCCACGCCACCGGCTGAAAAAAAGGCAGCACCTGTCCGCGTAGCGTCTGCTGAACGTGCAGCACGTCGCAATCCACTTGCCGACGCCGTTGGCTTTGCAACCGAGCTTGCCGAGCGTGAAGTCACCGCGTCGATCCTGCATCGCAACGACCAACGCTGAGTAAAACCTCAATACCTTTATCGACACCAAAGGCCGGACACGTGTCCGGCCTTTGCTTTATTGAGTTCAAGAGTTGGTTCTCTCTGATCGACTTACACCATCAATGAAGGACGGAGCCCGTCAAGATGTGGTCGACGCCATCCATCGAATACGGAATGAGAAGCCGCGAATAGCACATGCGCGTCGGTATGGACGCGCTCGGAGCAACGAAAACTTCGATTTTTTCGACTTTCGGGCGGTTCGCCGGTGTGATGACGGCAAATGTATCGCTGAGCCAACGACCGTAAGATTTTGCCTCAAGGTTTTCAAACGGTTCTCCAACGCGCATCGCGCCAATGCGGTTGCAGTAGTTTTTGTATTTCGCCCCGTTGTGTTTGATCACATACCGCCCTGTCTTCGTATCACGCTGAGCGATAACATAGAGATCACCGAGCAAATCACCGAGCGCGCGCAGTCGTGTCGCCTCGTCGATTGCAGCCCCCGCTATGATTCTGGCAGGCTCCCAGAGGCGCGCAAAATAGCTCCCCGCCAGTGGTAACGGTGTGACGACCGGCTTAACGTCAATCCGCTCGTGTCCGCCGGACAAAAACTTCAAGATCGCCGATTGCGATTGAATCAATGATTGATGCTTCGGATCGGTTGGATCGGCGTAAGCGATACGCGACACGCCATTGTCACTGATCCAAGAAATCAGTGCAAGGATGGCTTTAATGGAAACGATGTCGGCTTTGAACGAAACGTGCGGGCAATGCGAGAAATTGGCGACATGAATAAAACCCATCTGCTGCAGCAGTAGGTCCTTTGTTTCTGTGAACGTCCGATCAGTGCCAAGATAATTAAGAAAACGTTGAGACTCGGGATCAAAAATCCACCCGTTCTCATCAATGACCCAATGTTCAACCATGGCCCGCCGCAGTCCCTTACGCGCACACTACCAAACGCCGTCGCCCACGGCATATTAGCAAGAGTATAAAAGGGCGACTAATAAAATATACCTGCCGCAGCCTTCAATTTTGCTAAATTTAGAAAATGCTTCCGCATGAACAATTTTCACTGCTTGATCATTGGTTGAATGCCCGGCCGTGAATTGCGGCGATAATCACGACATCTAGCGGTTGAGCGCCATGTCATCCCGATGGATCAATTCAGCACGGCCACCATGTCCGAGTATGGCTGCAATCTCGCTCGACTTTTTGCCCACGATAAGGGCTGCCTCCGCCGCATCATACCCGATAATGCCACGCCCCAGTTCAACACCTGACGTTCCCCGAATGACCACTGCGTCGCCACGCTCAAACGTGCCATCAACGCGCATCACACCTGCAGGTAGCAAACTCTTGCCCGACGCCAATGCTTTTTCCGCGCCCGCATCAACATGCACCGCGCCCGCTGGCTCAAGTTGTCCCGCAATCCACCGCTTCCTAGCCGTCACCGCGTCCGATGACGCCACGAACCATGTGCAAGGCGCACCTTCGATCAACTGCCGCAATGGATGCAACCGCTTACCCGACGCGATCACCATATTGGTGCCCGAGCCAAGCGCGATTTTCCCAGCCTCGACCTTGGTCTTCATACCTCCTTTCGACAGTTCCGAGCCCGCATCGCCCGCCATAGCCTCGATTTCGGGTGTAATCGCCCGAACCTCGTCAATCCGCCGCGCGTCCGGCGTTGTGCCAGGCGGCGCAGTATAGAGCCCGTCGATGTCCGACAGCAGCACCAAACAATCCGCCGTTATCATGCTCGCAACGCGCGCGCTCAAGCGGTCATTGTCGCCATAGCGAATTTCCGTTGTCGCCACCGTGTCGTTCTCATTCACAACCGCAATGGCTTTGCGTTCAATCAACGTATCGATCGTGCGTCGTGCATTGAGATACCGCCGCCGCTCTTCGGTATCGCCCAGAGTAAGTAAAATCTGCGCCACCGTCAGGCCGCGCGCATGAAACACATCACGGTACGCGCTCGACAGTGAGATCTGACCAACCGCCGCCGCTGCTTGGCTCTGCTCCAACGCCAACGCGCCTTTGGGCAGTTTGAGCACATGCCGCCCAAGCGCAATGGCGCCCGACGACACCAAAACTACGTCTTTGCCCTGCGCCGCCAGAGCCGCCACGTCATCAGCCAACGTCGCGAGCCACTCCGCGCGCAGCGAGCCCGTCGCGCGGTCCACCAGCAGCGCCGAACCAATTTTGACTACGATGCGTTTCGCGCTAGTCCATTCTTTGCGAGCAAGAGTGTTCGAAATCACTTGAGGCGGTCCTATGTGAGTGCTTCCGGAAAAGTGTGCAGCGGTATTCCGATAAGAAACACGGCAAAACAAAAATCTAGGGTCGTTTCGCGATCCAACTTAATCCGGCCCAATCGGAGACGACCCTGCAAATCATGCACGCACAGTTTTCACGAGAACTTAAGGCTTCCACGGTTCCGGCGGACCATCTTCAGCCGCTTTTTCGACCTGCTGAGCTTTGCCAATTTCGCGTGTCAACGCAAACAGCGCCTCTTTCATGCCAAGTCCGGAAACTGCCGACAATTGCAACGGCTTCTTGCGCGACGCTGCCTGCAGTGCCGCAGCCTTCTCCGCGATAATGTCTTCGGTCAGCGCGTCACACTTCGACAGCGCCACGATCTCTTTCCGCTTCGCAAGTTCGGGCGAAAACGCCTTCAATTCAGCGCGCACGGTCTTGTAAGCAGCGCCAACATCGTCTTCCGTCGCATCAACCAAATGCAGCAACACACGGCAGCGTTCAACGTGCCCAAGGAAGCGCGTGCCGAGCCCCGCGCCCTCATTCGCGCCTTCAATCAACCCCGGGATATCAGCGAGCACAAAGTCCACCTCGCCCACTTTAACGACGCCAAGATTTGGGTGTAGCGTCGTGAACGGATATGCCGCGATTTTGGGCTTCGCCGCAGACACCGCCGCGAGGAAAGTCGACTTGCCGGCATTCGGAAGTCCGACAAGCCCCGCGTCCGCGATCAGCTTCAGGCGCAACCAAATCGTCATCTCCGTACCCTGCTGGCCCGGATTGGCATGACGTGGCGCACGGTTGGTCGCGGTCTTGAAGTGCGCGTTGCCAAAGCCGCCATTCCCGCCTTTAGCGAGGCGCGAACGAATACCAACTTCCATCAACTCAACCAGCAACGTGTCTTGATCTTCGGCGTAAATTTGCGTGCCTGGTGGCACCTTGATCACCATATCATCGCCATCTGACCCGGCGCGCTCCTGCCCCATGCCGGGTTTGCCATTGGTCGCGAAGAAGTGCTGGTGGTAGCGGTAGTCGATCAACGTGTTGAGATTATCGACGCACTGAACCCACACGTCGCCACCTTTGCCGCCGTTTCCACCGTTCGGCCCGCCGAACTCGATGTACTTCTCGCGCCGGAAGGCCACGCAGCCATTACCGCCGTCGCCGGAGCGGATGATGATTTTAGCCTGATCAAGAAATTTCATGAGCTCAATGCCTGGAACCGTTCGCGCGTCAGAACGACATCCACATGGGGCAAGTCACGGCCCTGCGGCCGATTAAACATAACCCCGTCGCCGACGGCCTGAAAACCGAGCTTTTCCAATACCCGCGCAGAGGCCGCGTTACCAGTGAAATAGCCACTCAGCACCCAATCTGCGTCACCGTGGTTGAAAAATTGGGTCAACAGCGCCCTCGCCGCCTCAGTTATAAGGCCATGCCCCCACGCCGATTGGGCCAGCCAATAGCCGAGCATCGGCCCGCCCTCGCGCCGCTCAATGCTGCAGATCCCGCGGAGACGACCATCCAATATCAGGCCGGCGGTCGCGTCGGCACTGTTTGGGATGGCCGTGCGGCGCTCAAGAAACGCCTCCGCGTCAGCCACAGCATAGGGATACGGCGGCACAGCCAGCCATTTGATAACGTCGAATGACCCAATGCCCTCAGCAATGGCTGACGCATCAGCCATGCTGAGAGCACGCAGTACCAGCCTTTCAGTTTTGATCGGCAACATTGGACTTCCCTGCTTTTGCTCCGTCCGAAATTCGCTCATCATCAGTCCTTGAACGGGTCGACGTCCCTCGGCCCCGCCATCACCACCACAAACGGACGCAGTCGATGCACCACACGCGCCGAGGCCGCGTGATGCACGAGAACTTCATCCAACCGACGATATGCCATCGGGCTTTCGTCAAGATCGGCCCCCACCAAGGTGACGCCCCGACGCGCAATCCACGCATCCATTTCTGCTCGCGTGAAGCGCTTTTTTGCCGACGTTCGACCATGCAGACGTCCAGCGCCATGGACGGTGGAATACAACGCAGTCTTAGCTTCGGCGCTCTCCACGCCTTCCACGATCACCGCATCGTCCCCCATCGATCCGCCGACAAAGCCACGTTGCCCAGGGAAAGCGGGTGTCGCTCCCTTGCGCACCACCCAGAGGTCACGACCGTCGTGCGTCTCACGCCACGCATAGTTATGGTGGTTGTGCACGCTCTCCATCACGTTGCCGCCGATCATCTTCCGCACGCGCTCAACCACCCACTCCCGCCCGGCATAGGCATAGCGTCCTGCCAGTGTCAGCGCCGCGATGTACTGCTCTCCGATGTCGCTCGCTTCGTCCACCACAGCCGGTGGCACATGCATGCCATCTTTCCCGCCCGCCGCTTTGAGGTATCGCGTCGCTGACGTATGGCCAAGTCCACGGCTGCCGAAGTGCACGCCAATCCACACGAACCCAGCTTCGTCGGCCATCAAGTCGACGTAGTGATTGCCCGAACCAACGGTACCCAGTTGGGCGCGCGCCTTCTGCCGATAGTCGCTCATGCCAGCCATCGTCCAAGCGGCATCGTCGTCGAACAAGTCATGTACAACCCGCTCGTCATTGCTGCGTCCAACACCAAACGAGATCGATGTCGCAATCGCGCGCGCAAGTTTGTCCGCCTGACCTTTGACGCTCACATACTGCACGTCCAGCCGCACGGCCATGTTGCCGCAACCGATGTCGAAGCCGACTCCGGAGATGCTGATCTGCTTGTCGTATGCAATCACGCCGCCCACTGGCTGCACGTATCCGAGGTGGCCATCGGCGCAGATGACGCCTGCAACAGCATTGCCAACGCCCATGCAGCTTTTCATCTGCGCGACAGTGCCAGCATCATGCGAACCGATCACAGTAAGCGGACTATTGCGATACGCCTCTGCCTGCGGTGCCAGCCCAGCGGCAACTTCTTGCGCTTTTTCAACATGCTCTTCCGCGCGTGCTGCGTCGCGGAATTGGCACCAAGCAGGCATAGAGCGCATGCCCGGTCTTTCAACTCGTGCGTCCGGGTCGATCCCAGCAGCTACGGCGAGCGCCCGCGCCCGGTCTTCATGGCGATCTTTTTGTCGCATAGCGAAATGTCCAATATGTGTAAGTGCACCCGAGCGCTCGCACAGCCCTGCTCTCGCGGTCCATGACAAGCTGTCACGCCAACGCGACAATCCTGGTCAGCGCTCAATTTGGATATATTGGTTGCGGGTTGGCTGACCCTAAACCAATCCGCAGAGCTGAAAACCTAATGGTGGCGCAGTCGGAGCATGCCGAGCGGCCGCCAGTGCGAGCGGCGAAGGCTCCGACCGCAACCGCACATACCGTTTGACCGCCACTCGCCCGTAATGAGGGCTCAGAAGCTCGCCAAGCCCAACCGACGCAAAGCCGCACTTTTCCAAAACACGCCGCGATCCGATATTGTCGGGTCGGACGCTGGCCTCGATGTCGTCGAGTTCTGGCGTCAGCGCGAACGCAGCATTGACCAAACGCTTGACAGCTTCAGTCATTAGCCCCTGCCCCCACAAAGCGGGATGCAAGTGATAGCCAAGCGCCAATGCGCCATTAGCTCGCAGCGACACGCCAACCATGCCAATGGCACTGTCATCATCGCCCTGGTGTGTCAGGACGAAGCCCAATGCGCAGCCATCCGCATTTGCGGCCCGCACCTCAGCAATGCGCTCGTGCAGCTGGTTAACTGATATGCCGACAGGAAACGACGACGTCATCGTCGCAACGTCCGGTTTGCCAACCCAATGCCGCAACGATTGAGCATCAGCCATGGTCGGCCAACGCAGCCAAAGCCGTGGAGTTTCGAGGCGGAACACCTCGTCACGTGTGAGGGACGGAAAGATCGCCGGTGCTGTCATGATCAGGCACTCCAGAAATGCGAATGGGGAGGCGAGTAATCCTCACCTCCCCAGCACATGTTCCTGAAATCTGATCCGCAGGATCCCTGATCGGGTGCGCGGTGGATTTCGGAGGTCGCTGGTCTCGGTGAGAGCCAGCGGAGCCTCGAATTTCCGCTGACTTATTCGGCTGCTTCAAGTTTTTGTGGGGCCACCGCGACAAACGTGCGGCCATTGCGTTTGGTTGCGAACGAGACAACACCTTCGATTTTGGCAAATAAGGTGTGGTCCGTGCCCATGCCGACGTTATTGCCCGCATGGAATTTCGTGCCGCGTTGGCGCACAAGAATGTTGCCAGCCAGCACATGCTGTCCGCCGTAGCGCTTAACGCCGAGCATCTTTGGATTGCTATCGCGACCGTTGCGTGACGAGCCGCCTGCTTTTTTCTGTGCCATCGTTCAAATCCTTCGTAGGCGTGTTACAGGCGTCGGTTCTCAAGTATTTCCCGGCGACGCATGTTCTCAGACTAGATCCGAGATTGGCGCCGGTCCGCCGCAGCATATGCGGCAACGAAAATGCCTTTAGCCGACGATGGAGGTGATCTTGATCGTCGTCAGGTCTTGACGATGACCGCGCTTACGTCGCGAATTTTTGCGGCGGCGCTTCTTAAACGCAATGACTTTTGGTCCGCGCGTCTGCTCGACTACCTCGGCCAGCACTTTTGCCCCTTGCACGGTGGGGGTACCAACCTTGGCGGCACCCTCGCCACCAATCATCAGCACGTCACCGAATTCAACCTTTGCGCCGGTATCACCGGCAAGTTTTTCGACGGTAAGCACATCGTTTTGCGCGACGCGGTATTGCTTGCCGCCTGTCTTAATGACAGCGTACATTATTGATATCCTTATAATTTCCGCATCTTACGGCACCGCAACAAAGCGGATTTTAGCGGGCAGCCAGCAAGCTAGTTGCCTCTGAGCCTCAGACAGCGAGGTTAACGCCGGAGGTTTGATCCTCCAGCACCTAGAGACCGTCTTATCCTAGAGTGAAGCAAATCTGTCAACGGCGATCACGCCGGACAGCGAGAAAAATCAGACAATTGCAGGGATTCTCAGCGCAAACACTGCCACCCGCCGAGAGCCGACAAGCGGACGCATCGAACGCGCCAACTCTGAACAGCCAGACTTCTGAACAGCCAGACTTACTGAGCCAGCGTCAAGATGAACGCCGCGGCACCAAGCATTGGCGCCGCAGTGCAGGCCAGCGCAACCAGAAAGAGAACTTTATCAAACACGATACAACCCCGCGAACTAAAACCAGAACCATCGTCCGCACGATGTTGAACTGGCGCATTTATTTGTAGTTGCCACACAGCAAGACAATACATTGGGGGCGGCATTTTCGCGTTCTCTGTCGGGCCACATTTACAGGTCGATTGCGAGTTATCCCCAGTTTCAACAGGCAGGCCTATTGTGTTGCCGCGAAGCGTGCGTGCGGCGACCGTGAATTACATGTCGGCACTGTGACGTTTACGCACCAATTTTCCAATCAATCAGCAGTCAAGCCTGTTCAAAACCATATTATCCCATTGAATGCCGTTAAATACCGTGTGATCCCATGTGTGTTGTTGATTTGATGCGTCTGTTTGGTTGTGTGGTGGATCGGCGCTACCCGGGCGTGCTGTTTTGAGTTTTCGTGCTTGCGTGAGGACTGCAAAGGAATGCTCCGCTTTGTCTCGACAATCACGAACAAGCTCGATGCCAAGGGCCGTGTTTCAATTCCTGCGCCCTTCCGAACTGTCCTCGAGGCCGATAGCTACGGCGCGGCCCAGTTGCACGCGGCCCAGT
>JABFRJ010000116.1 GCA_013141255.1 Hyphomicrobiaceae bacterium | reverse complement strand
GCCTGTTGTGTCGAAAATATCTCGTCGTCGCCGTGGCTCCAAGCGAGACGCGACAGGTAGTTGCGGAGGGCCGCGGGCAAGTAACCCATTGAGCGAAATTCAGGCGCCCCTTGCGCACCATGTCGTTTCGAAAGCTTGGACCCATCCGGCCCATGAACCAGCGGGATATGCGCGAACGCCGGAACGTCCCACCCGCAGGCCGCATACACCTGTGTCTGACGGCCCGCATTAGTGAGATGGTCCGCACCACGAATGACGTGGCTGACTCCCATGTCATGATCGTCGACGACAACGGCGAAATTGTAAGTCGGAACCCCGTCCGAGCGCAGAATAATCAGATCATCAAGGTCCTTGTTCGGGAACTCCACATCGCCTTGGACCATATCGTGCACGACAGTAACGCCGTCACGTGCGGCGCGCAGCCGGATGGACGGCTTGACGTCCTTCGGAGCCGTTGCCGGATCAGCATCGCGCCACGGCGATTGAATGACTTGGGGCAATTTTTTTGCCTTCAAGTCCTCGCGCATGGCGTCTGTTTCTTCGCGCGTCAGATAGCAGCGATAGGCCTTGCCTTCAGCCAACAATTTCATCGCCATCTCACGATGCCGCTCAACGCGTGAGAATTGCGAGACAGGTTCGCCATCCCAGTCGAGCCCCAACCATTTCAAACTATCGAGGATGCCCGCTGTATACTCGTCTTTCGACCGCTCACGATCCGTGTCTTCGATACGCAACAAAAACTTGCCCCCGGTGTGACGCGCATAGAGCCAGTTAAACAGTGCCGTACGTCCACCGCCGATGTGGAGCGCCCCTGTCGGCGATGGCGCAAACCGCGTCACGACCTTTCTGGGGGCTGCGGATGCCTGTGGCTTATCGGTCTGTGCCATGCTGTGATGGGCTCTCAACGTGTGAGTGTGATGGAATTGCGAGCGGTTTAGCACGCCCACAGCAGCGGTCGATAGCCCAGAATGTGCCAGATGGTATCAGAGCAATTCTTTAGCCACTAAGGGGAGCGGCGCATGACGGAGAGATCGCGTCCAGAAAACTGGCTCTCCTCAACACTGGGCGCGGAACAAGAGCGTTGGTTCTTGTGGGTCCCAGTAGCGCTGGGGGCGGGAAGCGCCCTTTATTTCACTGCGAATTATGAGCCCGACCTTACGCCGCTCGCAGCTATTACGGCCGTCAGCATGGCCGCCTATTGGGCACTCCGCCGCCGCAGCCTTTGGGTTGTCATCGCAGGTGCCATCGCCGCTTTTGTCACCGGAGCATTGCTCGCCAAGCTGCGCACTGAATTTGTCCGAGCGCCGGTCTTGGCGCAAGTTCAAACCCAAACCGACGTCAACGGTTGGGTCGAATTGGTCGAACCCCGCACGACGCGCGGACAACGTGTGACCGTGCGCGTGCATTCAATGTTGAAACTGCCGCCACATCACACGCCCGAGCGCGTCCGCGTCAGAACACTAGTCGCCGATGCGACGTTGACACCGGGGCAATTCATCGCATTCCGCGCAACGCTGTCGCCGCCACCCGCCCCCGCCTTTCCCAATTCTTACGATTTTGGCTTCTCAGCTTACTACATGGGGCTCGGCGCTGTCGGCATCGCCACAGGCCCCGTCCGCCACCCCGCCAACACTTCACCTGCTCCCCCTTCACTCAAAGCACGCGCAGTCATCGAAAGCGTGCGCTATCGCATCACTCAGCGCATCATGGCAGCATTACCCGGCGAAACCGGAGCCATTGCCGCCGCCTTGATAACCGGCGAGCGCGGCGGCATCACAGACGACACCAACTCAATTTATCGAGACTCTGGCCTCTTTCACATCTTGTCGATTTCCGGTTTGCATATGGTCATCATGGCAGGGGCCATTTTTGTTGTGGCCCGCGTGCTTTTCGCGGCCATCCCATACCTGGCATTGCGTTACCCTATCAAAAAATGGGCAGCAGTTGTGGCTCTCGTGGGCGCGCTCGGCTATTTGCTCATTTCAGGCGCAGCCTTTGCGACTGTGCGCTCGTACATCATGATCACCGTGATGTTTTACGCTGTATTGCTGGATCGCCCAGCCGTCGCACTTCGTAATGTGGCTTTGTCCGCAATGATCATCCTCGTCGTCTTTCCAGAGAGCGTCCTTGATCCCGGTTTTCAAATGTCGTTTGCGGCGGTCACCGCCTTGGTCGCAGTCCACGAAGCTCTCCGCGCACGCAGGGAACGCCGCGACCAAATCGGTAGAGGCGCGCCGCCGATGGCTGCGCCCATTCGGGAAGTCACAGCAATCCTGATTTCAACAATTATTGCCAGCATCGCAGTGTCGCCCTTCAGCATTTACCACTTTCACAACACCCAAACACTCGCCCTGATCGCAAATGTCGTTGCGATCCCCGTCTGCAACCTGATCGTCATGCCCGCAGCACTGGCCGTGCTTCTAGCCCTACCCTTCGGGTTTGAAATCTTACCTTTAACGATCATGGGTTGGGGCGTCGACATCATGACGTGGATCGCTTCCAAAGTTGCGGTCTTACCTGGTGCCGTCGCACGCGTTCCGGCTATATCAACAACCGCCTTTGCACTCCTCACTACAGGCGGTCTTTGGGTCCTCTTATGGTCACGCGGCCTGCGTTACATTGGCCTCCCCGTGATCGCGGCAGGCATCACATTAGCGCCCAATGTCCCCCGTCCCGACGTTATCCTCGGCCGCGACGGTGGCACCTTTGCTGTTCGCAGCAACGAAGGTTGGCTCACCGCGCCGGAGACGACGCAGGGAAGCTTTGAGGTCACGCGCTGGCTGGAAATCGATGGCGATCAACCCGCCGGGAAAAGAGCAATTGCGCGACCAGCCCCAGACAAAAGCAGCGCGATTGCCTGCGATCAATTCGGCTGCACTGCTGAGGTGCGAGGCCGACGCATTTCCGTCTTGAACGGTGCTGGCGGTCTCCGCGACGCGTGTGGCCACTCGGACCTCATTGTCCTACGCTTTATCGCCCAAACCGCATGCAGCCCGCTAGGCCGAGCAATCGAGAACGATCTGTCCGCAAGCGTCAAGAATGCGACAACTCAAAACCCATTGCTCGTTGATGCAATACAACTCGGCGAAGGCGGCGTCCACGCACTCTACTTCAGAGGACCCGCGATCCATATAGAACGCGTTGAAGATCGCCGCGCTATGCGCCCCTGGGGCTCTCGCGGTGACCAAGCCGACGATCCAAGACGAAATATCCAGCATCTTTCCGATTGAGACGGACAGCGCCCAAGCGCTGTCTGGCGAGCACTTTCATTACGCTGGTACCGAGCGCAGCCATAATCGAACGATCCGACGCTCCACCCCACAGCACAAGCTCCGAGCGCTCAGTCGGCCCTCTACGGAAATCACACACTGTGGCGTAAAAAACGATCAGCCTAGCCTTACTACTGGCTCCAAAAGTTCCAGACAGATGCAGTCAAGACTAACCCGGCTCAATCGATCAACGACCCAACCTAGGGGACACCACCCGCACGCAGATTCCGCGCGACCAGCTCGCGAATACCTCAGTACTTCCTAATAAGCCCAACCAACTTACCTTGAATATCAACCTGGTCCGGACCGAAAATGCGTGTTTCGTACTTGGGGTTAGCAGCCTCAAGCGCCACCGACGCACCCTTTTTGCGTAAGCGTTTCAGTGTCGCCTCTTCCTTCTCAACCAGCGCAACGATGATATCGCCATTATTGGCCGTGCTCTGACGCTTGATAATGACAATGTCGCCTTCGTGAATACCGGCATCAATCATCGAGTCGCCTTTGACCTCGAGCGCGAAGTGTTCGCCGCTACTCAGCATGTCAGGCGGACAAATAATATCAGACGCGTGGTTTTGAATGGCGCTGATCGGAACACCAGCGGCAATCCGACCCATGAGCGGCACTCCAATACCGCCACCGGACACGTCATAGCTCGAGGGCGGCGGCGGTGGAGGTGTTCGACGTGCACCACCCTCAATCACGCTAGGTTGAAAACCACTGGCTGTCGCCCCTGCAGACGATACCGGACCCGCTGCGCTCTCCGGCATCTTTAGGATTTCAAGCGCCCGCGCCCGATGTGGCAAACGCCGAATAAACCCACGCTCTTCCAAGGCTGTAATCAGGCGATGAATGCCAGATTTTGACTTGAGGTCCAAAGCCTCTTTCATTTCGTCAAATGATGGTGGGACACCGGTTTCCTGCAAACGCGCATGGATCAAGAGCAGAAGCTCTTTTTGTTTGGCAGTCAGCATTAGAAACCTCGATGCGTTGGCCATATCACGGCTTACGCAAAATAAGCGCCGGATCAGCGAGGGAAGCGCAGTCTCGTACAAATCAAGAACAGAATAGATGTTCGCCTGCTGTTCCGCAAGTGCTTTCTGCAAAACCGCCAAATTATTAGAAATCCAAAGCCATGACAGGGACGAGTGCACCCTTGACCACGACAGGCGCACCGATGGGGCGCACGATCAACACGTTCGCGGTGGCGAGCGGGGTAATCAAAGAGCTATCTTGATTGTCGACGGGTGTAACCACCAACCCACCGTGCGGCGACCCGACGGCTGTCGCCCGCATGTAGTGTGCACGCGCGCCATTCGCTGTCAGCGCGACCGCCGTCACGGCCTGCTGCCAAGGCTGAGCAGACTCCGGAATGCCAAGCAGCGCCAACACCAACGGCACCGCAAAAAGGCGCGCAGTGATCATCGACGAGACGGGGTTTCCCGGCAGCCCCAAGATCCGTTGCGCGCCAAGGCGGCCAAACATCAGCGGCTTCCCCGGCCGCATCGCAATTTTCCAGAAATCAAGCGCCATTCCACGGTCTTGCAATACCGGTCCCACAAGATCGTGGTCGCCCACCGACGCGCCGCCCAGCGTGATAACAACATCAGCTCCGTGCGCTTGGTCAAGAAGTGCAGCAAGGCTCTCGCGGGTATCCTTTGCGATGCCAACGAATGTAACCTCTGCTCCGAACGCTTCAAGCATTGCGCCAACACCATATGGATTGGAGCAGACGATTTGGCTCTGTGCTGGCATGGTGCCAGGCAAGACCAATTCGTCACCCGTTGCAATCAACGCCACTCGTGGACGCCGCCGAACAACGACTGTTCCATATCCACCTGCTGCTGCGAGCAAAAGGGCCCGCGCTGTGAGTTTTTGCTCCGGCGCAACAAGGAGCGCGCCTAATCTAAAGTCGCCCCCCAGCGGGCGCACATGCTCCGGATCGACCGCGCCTGACACAACCGTGATCTGCGGGCCGACCCGCGCGACGTTTTCCTGAATAACAATAGCGTCAGCACCAGCGGGTACGGGCGCACCCGTAAAAATGCGGGCGGCTTGCCCCACGTCCACGCCGCCGCCGAACGCACGCCCCGCAGCAGCTTCGCCAACCACCGTCAACGTCGCCGGTAACGCCGCCACGTCACATGCGCGCACCGCATACCCGTCCATCGCCGACGCGTTGAACGGCGGCTGTGTATGTCGAGCAGTAACAGGTGCCGCCAACACTCGCCCGCGTGCCGTCATCAGCCCTACGTTTTCAAAGTCCGACAGTGGAATGACATCGCCAAGCACGCGCACAAGCGCCTCTTCAACCGTCAGCGCAGTCTTGGTTTTGTCCGCCATCGTATTACACCGCGCCACGATCACGAAGTGCCGACGAATAGGAACCAGACTTACCACCAGACTTCTCCAGCAAGCGGATAGGCCCGATGACCATCGATTTTTCCGCAGCCTTCAGCATGTCGTAAAGCGTGAGGCACGCAACCGACACAGCCGTCAACGCCTCCATCTCGACGCCAGTTTGCCCCACGAGCTTGACCTCGGCAGTGACGGCAATCCCACACGGCGCATCTGATAATTCGAAATCGACGGCGGCCTTAGAAATCAGCAATGGGTGGCAGAGCGGTATCAACTCATGGCAACGCTTGGCCGCCATAATGCCAGCAATGCGCGCGGTCGCCAGCACGTCGCCCTTTTTTGCGGTGCCATCACGCACCAGCGCCAATGTGGATGGCAACATAGTAACGAAGCCCTCGGCGCGCGCCGTACGAGACGTTTCCGCCTTGTCCGACACATCCACCATGGCCGCCTCGCCACGCGCGTTGATATGAGTAAGTTTTGCCATCCACGGAGCTCCAGATCAGACGGCACCATAGAAGGGCAGGGGGCCACACGGAAGAGGGCTTTGCAAGACAGCCACTATTAGTATAACCGGGTCCAACTGCACGGTCGCTGCAGCTGCAACACCCTTCGTTAGCATCCACGGCGGCGCCTCAACACCGCCGTGTATGTCGTTTGCACGGGCCTTGGGCAGAGCACTTGCCCAAGCAATGAAGCAAGTCGAAATTACTTAAGCTTTATCCCCTTGGGATCGGGCTTAGGCGGTAGGGGATCGGGAGTGCCGTAGCAACGCTTGATTTTAGTTGGATGGCGAATATGGCAAACAACCTTAGCCTCGGCAGTCGTGCTGGCCGCGCCAAGTACCAAACTTGAAACCACCGCGGTCGGTGCTGCAAGCGTGAACACATAAAACGCAGCCGCCGCCGCGGGAATGAGAGCTTTCAACATAGGGTCTCCTTGCAAAGATCATAGCAGCGACAACCGCCGCCAAGTCTCACGAAGGTGACAGGCGCACTCGCCCCCTGCTGTTCCCTGCGGTACAACCGTGGCAACCTCCAAAAAAGAGTCGTGGTGCGACACCGAGTTTGATTTGCAATGAAGTCATCCGCACAATCCAATCAGCGCGATTGCAAACAGTACGAGCATTTCAGGTGCACGCCTCAGGCGCGCGCGTTGATCTATCGGATCACTCGCCGTCGATCTCGACGGTGAAAGTCTTCGTGGCTTCCTCACCAGACGCAAGCTTAGCATGCACCGCGAACGTGTCGGTGCCGTTCGCACCCGCGCGCGCCGTATAATATACGCCTGTGCCTCTAATGCGCGTACCAACGCAAGGACCGGGAGGCGCGGCGATGCGGGTCTCCTGCCCGTCGCGCAAACTGATCGCGCCTTGTTTGGGCTCAGCAATAATCGTGACCGTGACCGGCCCCGTTGCCTGACAGGCAGCGTCGAACCCCGCAAAGATATACACCCGGCCCGGCCGATCTGGCACAAACTTGGCGGTGCGCTCTTGTGCGTTAGCACTTGCGTACAGTGACACGGCAACGATTGCTGCGACCGCCGACGCGAGAAGGCCGTAACGCCATGCAGAGCGCTTTATTTCAATGAGTTTATTATGCATCGGCAGGTTCACACGCCCTTCCGAACTTTGCCGAGTTCGGGAAAATTCCCCGCACGCTTCTCCGCCTGCGCCTTGAACGCTTCCGCCATCGCCGAGCGCGAATGCATGCCCGACTGCCAAAGCGCGATCCGATCAAGACCGTCTGCAATGCTGTGATCGCGGGCAAAGTTGATCATCATCTTGGACCCGGCCACAGCCAGCGGCGCCTTCGACGCAATCTCCCTCGCGATTGCCATCACAGCGGTCATCATAGCCGCATAATCGGGATACACGTCGTTGACAAGCCCAAGCGTCAGGGCGCGTGCGGCAGGAAGACGACGCCCAGTGTACGCCAGCTCGCGCACCATCCCATCCGGTATCAGCTTGCACAGGCGAGGAAAGGTCCCGACATCGGCCGTCATACCGATGTTGATTTCCGCGATTTGAAAAACGCATCCGCTGTGCAGTAGCGCATGTCGCACGCGCTCGTCATATCAACCGCGCCGCCGATGCAACCGCCCTGGATCGCTGCAATCACAGGCATACGTGCTTTATCGAGGGCGGTGAACGCGTCCTGCAGCGCGATGACCAGATGACGGAAAGCTTCGTTCTCGATTTGCGCATCGCCCGCGTGTGCGCCGTTGAGCGCGGGATCCTGGGCAAATAGTGACAGATCCATTCCCGCCGAGAAGTGTTTGCCAGTCGACGAAATCACGATCACACGCGCCTTCGCGTTGTCCGAAATATCGTTGACGATCTCTGGCAACTCTTTCCAGAACGCGCGGTTCATGGAGTTCATCTTGTCGGGCCGGTTGAGCACGATATGTGCAACCTTGTCAGCAATGGCGACAGAAAATGGGGGCGTGGTGGGCATGGGGCGAGAAATCCAAGGTTAAGGCCACCAGATCATACCGACCCCAGACAAAAACAAAAGGCCAACGACACGCCTGCGACACAGATATATCAC
>JABFRJ010000331.1 GCA_013141255.1 Hyphomicrobiaceae bacterium | reverse complement strand
ACAGGCGTTCCGCCTCCCGCGAAGAGGGCATGCGCGGAAAACTACGGCGCTGTTGGCTGTCCCGCGACACCATCAACACTCAACCGGAAAGACGTGGACTTGTCTGCACTCGGGCTTGACCCGAGGGTTCCGAGGACCCAGCCATCAGCGAGTTGTGGCGCTTGAGTTGTGCGCGTTGGTGCTGCGCGTGACAACATTTGCGTTGAGAGTTTGTTGAACCCTGGGTCCTCGGGATTGCGCTTCGCTGCACCCGAGGATGACATCGGTGGGGAGGGTGACAGCGGTGACGTTATTTTTGTACAGCGGCGCGGTTGGCGGCGAGGCGTTTGTCGACGAGTGCCACTGTTGCATCAATCACAGGATGGCTCAGGCCTTTTTGTTTGGCGATTAGTTGCACCAATTTGTCCGCGCGTTCGATGTTCGGTACACCGTTGGTGAGCGCACGCGCGGCAGAGGCTGGGCGCGAGAGTCCTTTGGCAGCGGCGGCGTATTTTTCGAATGGCACCATGTCGCCGGGTGCGGCGCCTAGTTTGACGCAGAGTTCGTTGACGAAGTTGTAGACTGAGCGCGAAGTTTCGAGATCGCTATGCACCGCTTCTTCAGCCGTGCGCATTCCAGTCTCGGTGATGCAGCGATAGTTACCTGCCAACAGCATGGCCCACTTGGCGAGCGGCACGAACAGGCTTTCGTGATAACGCAACTTGACTGGCAATTCGATTTTGCCTTCTGGCGCGTCGAAGCGGACGGCGTCAATGTCGGCTTCCAATTGGCGCAAGATGGCGTTGGATTTTTCGTTTTCGAATTTTGCGACTTTGAAGTTGGTTGGCAGTGTCACTTGCAGCACGTTCACCTGTTCATCGGGTGGACGGACGGCTTGTGGGTCGGGGCTGCACAACGTCAAGCAACCAGGATCGAAATGGGTCCACACGGTTGGATCGGTGTACGCTGGCTCCAACGCCTTGTGATCGAGGCCGGGGATGCGCTTGATGAAGGGCAGTGGCGGCATGTTCATGATCGACATGCAGGGCACGCGTGATTTGGCGACGGCGTCGAGTAATTCGCGGACGCCCGCCGAGCGATACTGCGGTTCCTGCATGGCGAGGCCGACAAGATCGAAGTCTTTTGGGTCGTAGGCGCCGGGGCCACCGGCCTCGACTTTGCCCGGCAATTTGCGGGAGTCGATTTCGATTTGATCTTTGCGACCCTTCACCGGCATGCGAATGCGGAAACCTTCTTTGTTGAAGAGGTCGGCTTCGGCGGGCAGGCAGACAAGTTTGACGGAGTGGCCGCCGTAGAGCAGTTTCGACGCTAGCAGCGAGCCATAGGACGCGCCGAGCAAAAGGATGTTGTAGGGTTTGGACATGGCGACGGTGCTCCATCGGCATCGATGCCGATCGTTCTCGTTGTTATGAGACCGCGATGCTAGGTCGCTCAGATCAGTGATGCAATCGGCGTAGTAACAGTAATGCGCAGAGGTGCCGTGCATGGTGCGGCGCAAAATGGGCTCGAAATTGTATTGTTCGCTGGGCGTGCCGGTTTTGGGGGACGGCCTTGTGGATTGAGAAGCCCTTCAGCCCACAATTTTGTCGCCCGTAATGACGGCGGTGAAGTTTTGGAAGAAGTCGTCGGCGTTTTTCTTGGCGACCGAGTTGATCAAGCGCCCGCCCAATTGTGCAATCTTGCCGCCCACGGTCGCCTGCACGTCGTAGAACAATTTGGTTGAACCGAAGTCGCCGTCTTCAAGGCGCACGTCGGCACCGCCTTTGGCAAATCCGGCGATGCCGCCTTCGCCTTCGCCTTGAATGCGATAGCTGACTTCGGGCACTATGTTTTGCAATTCGACGCGGCCTTTGAAGCGCGCTGACACGGGGCCGACCTTCACTTTGACGGCGGCGCGCATTTCGGTGGGCGAGTCCTGTTCGAGGCTTTCACAGCCGGGGATGCAGGCGGCGAGGACTTTGGGGTCGTTGAGTTTTTCCCAGACGACTGCGCGCGGCGCGGGCAACTGCACCTCACCGTTCATGGTCATCGACATGGGCGTACTCCTAAAATTCGGCGGGGGATTGTGTTGTGGTTGTTAGACAGTTCGGCGTGCGCTTCGAGTGAAACGCACGCCGATTGATGTTGCGTTTTAGGCTGCGGCGACGGCGCGACGGGCCATGACACCGATCAGATGGGCGCGATACTCAGGTGAGCCGTGGATGTCGCCATTGATGCCTGTGGTTGGGATCGTGACCGACTTTAACGCGTCGGCTTTGAAGCCACCGGTAAGTGCGGTTTCAAGGGCTGGTACGCGGAAAACGCCATCCGTGCCTGCGCCTGTTACAGCCACGCGCGGACCACCTGCTGTTTCCGCGACTGCCACGCCGACCATGGCATAGAGCGAGGCCGGGTTTGGGAACTTAGCGTAGGCGAAACGCTTTGGGATTGGGAACGAAATCTCGGTCAAGATTTCGTTGTCATCAAGTGCGGTTGCAAACAGGCCCTGGAAGAAATCCTGGGCTGAGAGCGTGCGCTTGTTGGTGTGCATCGTCGCGCCAAGCGCGAGGGCTGCTGCGGGATAATCAGCGGCTGGGTCATTGTTGGCGAGTGAGCCGCCTATGGTGCCTTTGTGGCGCACCTGCGGATCGCCAATGTGGCTCGCAAGGGTTGCGAGACCCGGGATAGCTGCGGCCACATCCTTGGAGCCCGCCACTTCGGCGTGGGTTGCCATGGCGCCGATGTGGAGCGTGTCGCCCTTGCGGGTGATCGCTTTCAAATCGGGAATGGCGGAGAGGTCGATCACCACGCCTGGATTGGCGAGACGTTGTTTCAACGTGGGGATCAAGGTTTGACCGCCAGCGAGAAGTTTCGCGCCGGGGGCGGCTTTCAATGCAAGATCGGCCTCGTTGAGGGTGGCCGGACGGCGATAGTCGAAGGCGTACATGAGCTGTGCTCCCTTTCCGTGTTGGCCAATTACTCAGCGGCGATTTTGTGTGGAGACGATTTCGCTGCCTGCCACACCGCTTGGGGCGTGGCCGGCATGGCGATGTTCTCGTGACCGAGGGCGTTGGTGATGGCGTTGATGAGGGCCGCAGGCGCGGCAATCGCGCCAGCCTCACCGCAGCCTTTGATGCCAAGCGGGTTGGTGGTGCAGGGCGTCGTGGTCATGCCCACGTTGAACGACGGCAAGTCGTGGGCGCGCGGCATGCAATAGTCCATGAAGCTCGCGGTGACGAGCTGGCCGGATTTATCGTAGACGGTGCCTTCGAGCATGGCTTGGCCTATGCCTTGGGCGATGCCACCATGGACTTGGCCTTCGACGATCATCGGATTGATGAGCGTGCCGAAGTCATCGACTGCGGTCCACTTCTCGACCTTGGTGATGCCGGTTTCTGGATCGATCTCGACTTCAGCGATGTGAACGCCGGACGGGAAGGTGAAGTTTTTCGGGTCGTAGAAGGCACCTTCCTTGAGGCCGGGCTCGATCTTTTCACTATCAAACTTGTGGGCCACGTAGGCTTGGAGGGCGACTTCGCCAAAGGCCATTTTTTTGTTGGTGCCGCGGGCTTCGAAGATACCGTCGTTGAAGTCGATGGTGTCTTCTGGGACTTCCATCACAGCGGCGGCCACGGTTGTCGCTTTTTTGATGACTTTTTCCAGGGCCTTTTGAATGGCGCTCATACCGACGGCACCGGAACGTGAGCCATAGGTGCCCATGCCCATCTGCACTTTGTCGGTGTCACCGTGAACAATCGTGACCTGTTCGATCGGGATGCCGAGGCGGTGGGAAACGAGCTGCGCGAAGGTCGTCTCGTGACCTTGGCCGTGGCTATGAGAGCCCGTTAGGACCTCGACGGTGCCGACGGGGTTGACGCGGACTTCAGCGGATTCCCAGAGGCCGACGCCTGCGCCCAACGATCCCACTGCTTTTGATGGCGCGATACCGCAGGCTTCGATGTAGGCGGAGAAACCAACGCCGCGAAGTTTTCCAGCTTTGGCACTGGCAGCTTTGCGAGCGGCGAAGCCTTTGTAATCGGCCATGTCGAGTGCCATCTTCATGCTCGCACCATAGTCGCCGGTGTCATAGGCCATGATCACTGGAGTCTGATGGGGGAAGGTGGTGATGAAGTTGTGCATGCGGAACTCGGCGGGGTCTCGGCCCAATTCGCGAGCCGCGACTTCGACCAAGCGCTCGATGACGAAGGTTGCTTCGGGGCGACCTGCGCCGCGATAGGCGTCGACGGGTGCGGTGTTGGTGTAAACGCCGTCAACTTCGCAATAGATGTTCGGAATATTGTACTGGCCAGATAGGAGTGGCGCATACAGGTAGGTTGGAACAGATGACGCGAAGGTCGAGAGGTAGGCGCCGAGGTTGGCCGTCGTCTTGACGCGTACGCCGGTGATTTTGCCGGATGCATCTATAGCGGCTTCAGCGTGGGTGACATGGTCTCGGCCGTGGGCGTCGCACAGGAAAGCCTCGGTGCGGTCGCAGACCCATTTGACGGGGCGGCGGACTTTCTTCGAGGCCCAGATACAAACCGTTTCTTCGGCATAGATGAAGATTTTGGAGCCGAAGCCGCCGCCGACATCAGGGGCGATGACGCGCAATTTGTTTTCTGGCGCGATGCCGATGAAGGCTGAGAGCACGAGGCGGGCGACGTGCGGGTTTTGGCTGGTTGTGAAGAGTGTGTAGGTGCCGGTGCCGCGGTCATAGTCGCCGATGGCGGCGCGGGGTTCCATGGCGTTGGGCACGAGGCGATTGTTGATCAAGTCGATCTTGGTGACGTGGGCCGCTTTGGCAAAGGCTGCGTCGGTCGCGTCTTTTTCGCCGATGTGCCAGTTGTAGACGGTGTTATTGGGCGCTTCGGCGTGAACCTGGGGTTGGCCGGGTTTGGCAGCTGTTGCCGTGTCGACTGTGGCTGCGTGGACATCGTACTCGACTTCGACGAGTTCGGCTGCGTCACGGGCTTGGTTGAGCGTTTCGGCGATGACGACTGCGACGTGATCGCCGACGTAGCGGACTTTATCGACGGCGAGCGCTGGATGGGCGCCGGCTTTCATAGGCGAGCCGTCTTTGGAGTGGATCATCCAGCCGCAGATGAGGCCGCCGATTTTATCGGCTGCGAGTTCTTTGCCGGTTAGAATGCCGACGACTCCGGGAGCTGCGGCTGCGGTTTTGGTGTTGATGCTCTTGATGGTGGCGTGGGCGTGCGGAGAGCGCACGAAAAATGCGTAAGTCTGACCGGGGCGGCTGATGTCGTCGGTGTAATTGCCATTGCCGGTGATGAAGCGGATATCTTCCACTCGGCGGACGGATTGTCCGATGCCTGATGTGCTCATTGTATGCTCCCTGGATGCGTCTCTAGCCTGGTTGCGTTACGGCTTGGCGCGATTTTATTCGGCGGCTTGTTTGGTGGTTGCGCCCATGGCCTGAGCGCCGGCGGCGACGGCTTTGACGATGTTGTGGTAGCCGGTGCAGCGGCAGATGTTGCCTTCGAGTTCGGCGCGGATGGTGGCCTCGTCGAGGTTGGTGCCTTTACGGCGGACGATATCGATGGACGTCATGATCATGCCGGGGGTGCAGAAGCCGCACTGGAGGCCATGGTGTTCGCGAAACGCGGCTTGCATCGGATGCAAATCGGTTTCGGTGCCTACGCCTTCAATGGTTGTCACTTGTGCGCCGTCACAGGACAGAGCCAGCGTGGTGCAGGACTTGATGGCCTTGCCGTCGACGTGGACGACGCAGGCGCCGCACTGGCTGGTGTCGCAACCGACGTGTGTGCCAGTCAATTGCTGGTGATCGCGTATGAACTGCACAAGCAGGGTGCGGGGTTCGACATCGGCGGTCACCGATTTGCCGTTCACGAGCATCGTGACAGCGGTCATGCGTACCTCCTGGGTATTTTTCTGGGGTGTAATAATTTGATCGTGATCTGGGGCGCGCGGCGAGCTGGCGGGCACAGCAATAGTGTGCCGACCAAAAAGCTAGACCACGCGTCCGTCACTTATGCTCAGCTTGGACCGATCATGCGGCGCAATGCAAGGCCCACACGCAGAACATGTGGGGCGAGGTTGAAAATAATTCGTGATGGGCGTGCGCGGGATTTTTGCGGGACGTGTGCTCGAACGCTGAGATAGGCAGACGTGAATATTTGTTGCGCCGCAGCATGGCTGCACGTCCTGGGGTGACGTAGGATTCATGGGCGGCGGAATTATGGTGCAGTGCCGACGGCAATCGAGAGCGATTCCGACATTGAGTGTCTACGTTTTGCGGGCTCGTGTTTTTGAAGGGTGGGAGCGGACCAATAGCCTTATAGTGTTGAAAAATTGCATCGCGCATCAATTGGTCGCGGTTATAAATTGTCCTTTCCGCATTATGGTCTGACGTATGATCAATATTAGGTATTTTCTCGGACTTCTCGCTGGCGCCGTTGTCGGGCTGTTCGGTTTTTGCGCGCTGACACCGTCCAACGCTCAACAAGCCTATCAGCCACCGCCGTTGCAGCCAGACGAGATCAACAAAGCCGCCTACCAGGTGATCCATGACAGGGCGGCGCGGCATGTAACCGTTCAACACCTGCAAGAGTGTCAGAGAAAGGCTACGGCAGTCCCGGCGACCTTTAGCACTGCTGCGTACAAGTTGACGACGCCTCTGCATTCGGACAGTCGTTTTACCTGCGTCCACATTGGGATGTTAATGCGAACCAAATTTTTAGAACCGCCGGTGGCATATTTTGTAGCTAAAGCCGAACTAGAAAGCGGTTTCGGTGGTCTTATCCCGGGGCCGAAAATATTCTGGTGCCGGTTTCGCTATGTGAATAACGCAATCAAAATCGACGATTTTGGAGTTGGCGTTTCAGGACCGCGAAATATTTTGGCCGGTTGTCGCCTATAGCGCCTGATTATTTAGGTCGCTCTGCCGCTTCACGTTTCGTTGTAGGGCATCGAAGTCCTGAAAACAGTGCTTATATTGATATCACCCGCAGCGCTGTTTGCTTTCGGCTTTTTTGATGCGTTCGATATTTTCGCGTTCGTATTTGTTGAGGGGAACAAAGACCTGGATTGGCCAGCGGCAGCCATCTTTGTTGTACTGAGCTTTTAGCTCCGGTTTGACGAAGCAATAACCGTTCTGGTCATAGATGCGATTGCGCATATGGGCGAGGTTTTGACAGGAGAGCTGGCGCAGTTCTTTGGCTGCGAGATAACCGTTCCAGGGGCAACCATTGGCGGTGGAAAAGCCGTCGTAGCAGTCTTTGCGTGCGGGTGGCTGCCAAGCGTGGGCGTTCGTCGTTGCTAGGCCCTGAGTGATTGTGATGGCGGTCAAGACCAAAGCTGTTGCGAATTGCATTGTCGCCATTCCATCTTCGTTCGATTTAAACGCTGCTGGCACGGCGTCGTGGCAAATTCGCCAACAGCCGATGCTTCACAAATGTCGTCCTCGGCCTTGTGCCGAGGATTCAGGCATCTACAATTTGTGGCCATGCAATATCAGCTCCGTAGCCACTGCCATAGCATGTCATGATTTTGTCATACAGAGCCCGTTGAACCCTGGGTCCTCGGCGCACGCGGGACAAGCCCGATTGCAGGCGAGGCCGAGGAAGACCGTGGTGGGGAAGCGACATCGCGCACATGTGATACGCTTTGAGCATTCTTTGCTCTCTCTCTCTCTCTGCTCTCTCTCTCTCTCTGCTCTCTCTCTCTCTCTCTCAGAGCGGTTTCTACTTATGCGCCGCCAGGATTTGGTCGGCGAATTTGCCGGTGACTTCGTGGAGATGATCGAAGGTGGCGGTGTAGGAGCCGACGCCTGAGGTGGCGCTTCTGATGTCGACGATGAGGTTGTCCATCTCGCTCTCGGGCAGTCGTGCTTCGATCACGTCCCAACCGGGCCAGTCGTCGCGTGCGGCGTAACCCAACAATTGTCCGCGGCGCTGGGTGACGATGCCGGTGAGCCGCGCCGTTGCGTCGGATGGCGTGACAATTGACACCGCCATCACGGGTTCCAGCAAGACCGGCTGACACTGTGGCAAGCCTTCGCTCATGGCTTGGCGGCCGGCTTGGCGGAAGGCCATGTCGGAGCTGTCGACGGAGTGATAGGAGCCGTCGAGAAGCGTGACTGAGACATCGACCACGGGGAAACCGAGTGGACCGGTGGTCAGATAATCTTTGACGCCGATTTCAACCGACGGGATGTATTGCTT
>JABFRJ010000171.1 GCA_013141255.1 Hyphomicrobiaceae bacterium | reverse complement strand
CATGACGGTTGAGCAAATGCGCGAATACATGGGCGCAACCTCGCTCGCATTTATCTCCGTCGATGGCATCTATCGCGCCATGGGCTTTGACGGTCGCGATGCACGTGCGCCCCAGTTCACCGACCACTGCTTCACCGGCGACTACCCCACCCGCCTCGTTGATCAAAACGGTGAAGGCCGCGGCATCCAACTCTCCCTCCTCTCCGAAGCCCGCTGATCCAATCCCTCCCTGTCAAAATCTGCTGAAACCAAGACATGTCCTCTTCTGCGTCTGATACCGCTGCCTCAAAGCCCCTCGCTGGCCGCGTCGCCCTCATCACCGGCGCCACACGCGGCATCGGACGCGCAGTCGCCATAGCCTACGCTAAAGCTGGCGCCCATCTCGTACTTACCGGTCGCACCTCAGGCGCGCTCGAAGAAGTCGACGACGAAGTCCGCAAGGCACAAGGCAAAGACGCAGCCGGCGCAACCCTCGTTACGCTCAACTTGAAGCACGGCGAAAAAATTGACAGCCTCGGCCCCACACTCTTCCAGCGCTTCGGCAAACTCGACGTACTCGTCGGCTGCGCCGGAATCTTAGGGCCCCTCTCCCCTCTCGGCCACGTCACCACCGACGCTTGGAACGAAATCGTCGAAATCAATTTGACCGCCAACTGGCGCTTGCTCCGCACGCTCGATCCGTTGTTGCAGCGCTCAGACGCAGGCCGCGCCATCCTCGTCTCATCCGGAGCAGCCTCAGGCGCCATGGCCTACTGGGGGCCCTACGCCGTCACCAAGGCGGGCCTCGAAACCCTCGCCAAAACCTACGCCGCCGAAAACGCCAATACCAATGTCCGCGTCAACATCATCAACCCCGGCCCCATCCGCACCCGCATGCGCGCCAAAGCCTTTCCCGGCGAAGATGCGATGACCCTAAAAACACCCGAAGACATCGCCCCTCTCTTCGTCGCGCTCGCCCTTCCCTCCCACACCTCCACCGCCCAAATCCACGACTTCAAAACCGGCACGGTTCGGTAAAAGTCTCGCAACGCATTCCACTATGTCCCTTCTCCCCGTAGCGCTTTCGCGCGTACGGGGAGAAGGTTAGGATGAGGGGCGGCCACACAATGAATGCCTGAGGAACCACCGCCCGTCGCGTAGGCGACAAGGTTTCCAAGCGTGAGAGACGAGACCACACGCACGAAGCAAATGTCGCTCTAATCCCTTCTCCCCGCATGCGGGGAGAAGGTTAGGATGAGGGGCGGCCACACCAAGATTGCGTGCAACGCATCCACAAAAAGAGCGTCCGGGCAATCCCGCACAAAACTCCCCTCACCCAAGTTTTCGCGCGGTGGGTCGCGTGCTCGGAGCCCCTCTCCCTCGAGGGAGAGGGGAATTGCGGAGGTGATCATTGCGTGTGAGATGCGGGTGAGGGGAGTTGCTTGCCAACCCAAACAAGCAACAAATAATGTTGATCTGCTGGTTGGGTAAAGCTCACTTCGGCCGTGACTCAATATCCCAGCACCGCTCATCCCCTCCCGTCTTGGCCACGTCATCGCAGCGCGATGCAACAAACCAAATACGGCCATCCAAGCAACTCACAGATCGTTGTGCAGAACCTTGCGGATGAGACAAAAAATACTCGGATTTAACGCTTCATATCCAACCAACAAACACCTGCTTGGCTGGCCGCCGTCACGCTCCGCGTGCACCTCATTATGCACCCATAACTTTGCTGGCTTTCGATGGCGCGAAAACACATTCAGCGATCACGCTCCATCGCGGCTCGCATTTCCTTCAAGGTCTAGCAGCGTTAGAGTACCGGCAAAAGGAACCAATACCAAAAAGTAAACACAAAGATGATCCAGACACCCATTTTGATCGTCGGCGCAGGCCCAACAGGTCTGATGTTGTCCGCCCAGCTTCATCGCTACGGAACAGCGCATGTCATTGTCGATAAGAAACCCGGCATCACAGAATTGAGCAAAGCGCTCGCAGTGCAGGCGCGCACTCTGGAACAGTATCGCCAGCTAGGTATTGCAGATAAGGCAATAGAGCAGGGGTTTGTCGCAGAGACCGTCCAATTGATCATCAATGGCCGGGTACGTGCCAAAATTCCGCTCGGTCAAATTGGAGCAGGGCTCAGTCCCTTTCCCTACCTGTTCATTCTTGAGCAATCGCAAAATGAAGCTCTGCTACAGGACAAAATCGCAATGCAGGGCGGCAACGTGCAGTGGGGCACGGCTCTCACCGAGGTGCGTAAAACTGCCACCGGTTACGCCGGCATCCTGACCCGACATGACGGTTCACAGGACGAGTTCGAATGTCAATACTTGATAGGTTGTGACGGTGCCAGTAGTGCCGTTCGTCACTTCCTCCGCATGCCGTTGCGCGGTGGCACAAACGCGAGATTGTTCTTCGTCGCAGACATCGACATGGACGTCGGATTGGAAAAGGAAGGCCTGCTCTTGGCTCTCAATAAGAGCGAATTCATGGGATTTTTTCCGATGTCCAGACCGCAGCAATATCGTGCGATCGGCGTGTTACCCTCCTCGGTCACAGACCCCGAGAATATCCCTTTCGACACTCTAAAAGATCACATTGAAAAGAACGCCGGTTTGCCGATCAAGATAACGGGGCACTCGTGGCATGCCGGCTATCGAGTTCACCATCGAATTGCCGATAGCTTCCGCTCCGGCAATGTCTTTTTGGTCGGCGATGCAGCGCACATTCATAGCCCGGCCGGCGGCCAAGGCATGAACACAGGGCTGGGTGACGCTGTCAATCTAGGCTGGAAGCTCGCCGCTGTCGTCAATAGTTGGAGCGATGCGAAGATCCTGGATACATACAACCAAGAGCGTCGTCCATTTGGCGTGCAGCTTGTTCACACGACCGACCACGCCTTCTCAACGATGGTCTCTAAGAACTGGCTGGCTCGCTTCATGCGCACGTCTATCTTGCCGATCATCCTAGGCACGGCCTTGAGGTTTGCCGTCACGAGGCGCCTCCTCTTCAAGACCATCTCGCAAATCCGTATTGCATACCGCCGAAGCTCGTTGAGCGATGGATCGCGCAGTCGTTCAATCCACGCAGGCGACAGGTTTCCCTGGTTCGAATGGCAAGGCGGCAACAGCTTTGATTGGCTGACAAAACCTGGATATGTCGTGTTGAGTTTCGGCGCGGCGCTCCCGCAAAAACCAATGGAATGGGTTGGGCCGACCACGTTCATCAAGGTGGACAGTCCCGCTGCGGAGGCCGCGGTCGCTGCGGGACTGCCGCGCAACGGCAGCATCGTCGTCAGACCAGACATGCACATTGCCCAAATAATCGCTTAAGTGCCAATGAGGCAAGCGTCAATCAAAAACCCAATAATGCAACACCGACGGCCCCGGGAACAAATCAATCCCGAGCACGGATTTCACCACGTACAAAACAATCACGGCGCTCACGATCACCAGCCCCGCCGTCATCGCCCACCACATGCAAAACATCGTAATCTTCAACAGCAACAACGACGGCGACCGACGATGCCCATCGTCGCTGATCCGCGCTGATGACCGCAACTCTTCGCCGGTGAAAAACGCCAGATAGATCGGCCTGCCAAACAGCCGCGTGCTGACGCGATACGCAATCGCATGCTCCGAGCGCGGTGCCCCAGACACCAGCTTCGCCAACCGCATCACTTGCTCTGCCGACAACCGCTCGCGAATATCATCAGGGATCTGCGCCACAGCCTCAGCCGCGCTTGCGCCCGCCTCAGCGTCAGCCAAAAACACGCGCTCCGGCACCACCACCGACATCACTCAACGTCCCCACCACCCCATCAATTGGAACCACCCTACACGCCCTACTTTAACACCCCCTGAAGCGCATCCGCTTTCAGCGCCAGACATACCCGCCCTAATCAGCCCGTCGTGCCAAAATGGTCCGCACCTTAATCATCGTCTCACTCAACCTCGGATAAATCTCGTTCGTCGCCCGCTCGCTCACCTCGACCTGCCACCCCGCCGCCCGCAGCATCTCAATAAAATCCAACGTCTGCTCCCGCATCGGATCGGTAAACACAACCCGACCACCGGCCGCCAACGACACCTCCAAAATTTTCAAAATCGCCGGATACGTCGCGTTGTCATAAAGCACATCCGCCCCCGCAATGATCTGAAACCGCCCCGGCAAATCCCACGCGTACCAATCGACCATTGTCCACGTCATCTGCGGCACACCATTCGCCGCCGCGTTGCGCGCGCCTAAATCCAGAGCTATCTGGTTATGATCCGTCGCCGTCACCAGTGCGCCAGCCTTGGCCGCCGCCATCCCAGGCAATCCAATCCCCGCCCCCAACTCCAGCACCGACACACCATTGAGCGCCGCGCCCTCCGCGCCCAGATAATCGGCCATCACCACAGCCGACTCCCACACCTTGAGCCCATAGGGAAACACGTCGTGCGTTTCGCTAAGATCGATGATCGCCCCATCGTCATGCACCGCATCGATCTGCCACCGGCGCCCGCCCGCCGTGATCGTCTGCGCCGTCAGCGGCAGAAGCGTTAAATCACTCACAATTCCCTCCAATCCCCAGGGCACAACGCTCCCCACGCTTGCCCATCGCCCGCCTTCCCTATAGACGATCTTAGAACAAGCGCATGAGATAACCGCAGAAAAGTCCCCTCACCCGCCCTGTCGGGCACCCTCTCCTTCAATGGAGAGGGGGAAGTACTCAGACATCTCTATTTTCCCCTTCTCCCTTAGGGAGAAGGTCCGCGATAGCGGGGATGAGGGGCCTTCGATGTGGCGGACGCATTTGCAGTTGCCATGCGCTAAATTGCCAACAGTCCCTGAGCGCACGTCATCCAGATGCACCACTTCACGTACAAAAACCGCACTCTCCACGCCGAAGGCGTCAGCGTCGACAAAATCGCCGCCGAAGTCGGCACGCCGGTTTACATCTACTCTGCCGCCACCATCGAGCGACACTACAAAGTTTTCGCCGCAGCCGTCGGCGTTCCGAAAAACCGCGTCTACTACGCCATGAAGGCGAATTCCAACTTAGCCGTGCTCAAGCTGTTGGGCTCGCTTGGCGCAGGCGCCGACACCGTATCTGAGGGCGAAATCCGCAAAGCCCTCGCCGCCGGCATCCCCGCCAGCCGCATCGTCTTCTCAGGCGTCGGCAAGACCGAGAGCGAACTCGCCTTCGCCGTCGACGTTGGCATCTATCAAATCAACATCGAGACCGAGAGCGAACTCGATCTCCTCTCCAAGGTCGCCACCGCCCGTGGCAAGCGCCAAGCCGCCGTCATCCGCGTCAACCCCGATGTCGGCGCAGGCGGTCACGCCAAAATCACCACGGGCTCATCTGAAAACAAATTCGGCGTCAGCTTCGACACCGCCAGTCGTATCTTTGCCAAAGCCGCCAACATGTCCGGCGTCCGCATGCTCGGCCTCGCCACCCACATCGGCAGCCAGATCCGCGAGCTGAGCGACCTCACCGCCGCCTTCGCCCGCATGCGCCAATTGACCGAATCCCTCCGCGCCGACGGCCACACCATCGAACGCCTCGACTTAGGCGGCGGCCTCGGCATCCCCTACGACATCCCCGAGGACTTCGACCATGGCCCCGACTTGATCCACGACTACGCCGCCATGGTCAGCAAAACTTTCGCAGGCATCGACGCCGAATTAGGTTTCGAACCGGGCCGCCTGATCGTCGGCAACGCCGGCATCCTCGTCACGCGCGCGCTGCATCTGAACCCGCGCCCCCACACCACCTTCCTCGTCGTCGACGCCGCCATGAACGACCTCGTCCGCCCCGCCATGTACGAGGCCTATCACGAGGTCTGGCCCATCACTCAAGCCGACAAATCCGCGCCGCGCCTGAACTACGACATCGTCGGCCCCATCTGTGAATCCGGCGACACCTTCGCCAAAAATCGCAAACTCTCCGAAACCAAACCCGGCGACCTCATCGCCATCATGACGGCTGGCGCGTACGGCGCCACCATGTCATCGACCTACAATTCGCGCCTCCTCGTCCCCGAGGTGCTCGTCAGCGGCAACCAATACGCCGTCGTCCGCCCGCGCCCATCCTACGACGACCTCATCAACCTCGACCGCATCCCATCCTGGCTCGCCTAACATTGTAAGCCTTCAACCGTCTCAACTCTTCCCGTCACCTTATTCATGAAGGCCCACACCCAATTCCGAACACGCACAACCCTCTCTGTTCATCCCCCTCTACCTAAGGGAGAGGGTGCCCAAAGGGCGGGTGAGGGGACTTCTTTTGCAAACACAACCACAAACAACGCCCTCCCGGAGCCCCCATGTTCTACGACGCCCTCGAAAACCAACACGGCCTCAAGCACGATCCGTGGAAATCCTTGGCCGTGCCGCGCCCCATCGGCTGGATCTCAACCGTCAGCTCAGACGGCGTCGCCAACCTCGCGCCCTACAGCTTCTTCAATGCCATCGCCGACCGCCCGCACTACGTCTGCTTCGGCTCCGGCGGCATGAAAGATACGCTGCGCAACATCGAGCAAACCAAAGAGTTCGTTTGCAACATCGCCAACTACGAATTGCGCGATCATATGAACATGAGTTCCGCCGCCGTCCCCTACGGCGTCGATGAATTCCCCTTGTCCGGCCTCACTGCCGCGAAATCCAATCTCGTCAAACCACCCCGCGTCAAAGAAGCGCCCGCCTCATTTGAGTGCCGCCACTTCCAAACCATCGCGCTGCCCGGCGCCGGCAAATATAAATCGAGTTATCATCTCGTCATCGGCCTCGTCGTCGGCATCCACATCGACGACCGCTACATCAAAGACGGCTTAATCGACACCGCCACCATGAAACCCATCGCGCGCCTTGGTTACATGGACTACGCCGTCGTCACGCCCGAGACCATGTTCGAGATCACCCGCCCCGACGTCGGCCCCGATGGCCAGATCATCAGCACCAAACCCGAAAAATGGGACGGCCAATATCGCTAGAACGTATCGCTAAAGTTCGAGCACACCCCCTCTTGACCACAACGTCAGAGCGGATAGTTTAATATTCACAACAACGAATATGACCTCCTGGGGAGAATGAAATGGCCGATAAAACACTCGATACCAAAGGCTTGCAGTGCCCAATGCCAATTTTAAAGGCCAAAAAAGCCATCGCTGACGTCCCCAAAGGCGGCACGCTTGAAGTTCTCGCCACCGATCCCGGCGCTGTAGCTGATTTCGAAGCCTTTTGCCGCACCACCAAGAATACGTTGGTCGAGCACTCCGAAGATGCCGGCGTCTACCGTTTTCTGATCAAACACACCGCGCCCTAAGCGTTCTAACGTGAGCGATCGTGCCCGTCCCATTATTCAGACTTGGCGCCGATGAGCTCCTCTGATCCAAAAACTGCGCTCCCCTTGGCCGTGCTCGACCTCACCATCGGCACGGCCCATATCAACGCGCTAGGCCATCTTGAGGCCGGCACTTATGTCACCCTGTTCGAAAAAGCGATTGCACCGCTTTTTTCGCGTCTCGGCATAACCGATGACCGCCTACTTCACACAACAGACGATAGCGCAATCCTCAGTCCATTCCTGGTCGAGATGCATGTCTGCTATATCGCCGAATTGAGCACAGGCGACACCGTCACCATCTCGGCCCAACTGCTCGACGTCGACGCCAAACGCGCACGCCTGATGCTGTCGATGACCAAGGCTCCAAAAGGCCTCTCGAAAGCCCATCAAGCCGCCACCTGCGAGTTGCTCATCCTCAACATGGATACGACCGCACGCAAGCCCGCGAATTGGTCGACAACCCAAACCGCCGCCTGGCACAAACTCCGTGACCAGCAATCGCCGCTCGCGCCCCCACCTCAAGCCGGTCGCGCCATCGGCCCGCTAAAATCCCCATAGATTCTCCCGCACAAAACTCCCCTCACCCGCATCTCACACGCAGCGATCATCTCCGTTATTCCCCTCTCCCTCGAGGGAGAGGGCGCTCCGAGCACGCTGCTCACCGAACGAAAATTCGGGTGAGGGGACTTTTTACGAACCAAGCAATACATTCGCTCCACCGCCGCACAAGTTCCCGCCCCCCACCGTGGACGCACACCCACAACAAACATGCCGGGGGAAGGTTAGGGAGGCGCGCGCGCCGTGGCTGAAATGATAAAGGCTTGCGCTCAAATCAGCCGCAATCGCCAAATTGATCCAATACCTGAGCAATGTTTTACCGAAGTGGGGACCAGTCCAAGTT
>JABFRJ010000006.1 GCA_013141255.1 Hyphomicrobiaceae bacterium | reverse complement strand
GTCTTATGCCGCCCCGCAGGTATTTGATCAATATTTGGTCGGTGCAACACGCGTCATTCAAATTTCGTCGTAACCGCATCAAGTTTGGACCGTCAAGTATTCATGTCCGACACGCCGCTAGTATTGCCGCAGCCAGTCGCAACCGCCGAAACTCTCGGCGGTGAGGTCGGCGATTACATCGCGCTAATGAAACCGCGCGTGATGTCGCTCGTCGTCTTCACGGCTCTTGTTGGTATGGTCGCCGCTCCCGGCGGGATTCATCCTGTAATCGGTGTCATCGCCTTGCTTTGCATCGCCATAGGCGCGGGCGCGTCTGGCGCACTAAACATGTGGTACGACGCCGACATCGACGCCCGCATGGCCCGAACTGCTGCCCGGCCCATTCCTCGTGGCCGCGTAACAGCTCACGAAGCGCTTGTTTTTGGTTCGGTGCTTTCCTTCTTCTCTGTCGCCACACTCGGCATTCTAGTGAATTGGACCGCAGGCTCCCTCCTCGCCCTCACCATCGCTTTCTACATTTTCGTCTACACCATGTGGCTGAAGCGCCGGACGCCGCAAAACATCGTCATCGGTGGTGCTGCCGGCGCATTCCCTCCAATGGTCGGTTGGGCAGCAGCAACAGGCGGTGTCAGCCTCGAAAGCGTGCTGCTTTTTCTCATCATCTTCTTCTGGACCCCTCCGCACTTCTGGGCCCTCGCCCTCTACCGTGTTCGCGACTATGAGCGCGTCGGCGTGCCGATGCTGCCGGTGGTTGCTGGCCCCGATGAAACCCGTCGTCAGATCTTGCTCTATTCCCTGATCTTGGTTCCGCTCGGCATCGCGCCATATTTCATTGGCCTCGGTGGCTTAACCTACGCCATCGTCTCGACCGTCCTTGGTGCTGTGTTTTTGTGGCTCGCCCATAAAGTCTGGCGCACACGCACTGGCCGCGAAGCAGATGCCATCGCGAAACAGCTTTTCACCTTCTCGATCCTTTACCTCTTTCTGCTCTTCGCCGTTCTCTTGGGTGAGCAATTGGTCAAGAGGATACTCGCATGATTGATGCTCCTTCCACGCGTGCTAATATTAGATCGATAATAGCCGAACGCCCTTGGATCAAACCGGTAGTCGCTTTAGCGGCCTGGCTCGTTTCAATCTTCGGGTTGACCGCATCTGGTACTGCCATGTTGGGACGCGCCGTTCTTCTTGGCTCATTCATCGCCGCCTTCGTATTCGGCGCAATCGGTCTCGCCGACCGCCTGAGCGTGCCGGCCACAGCGTCCGCAACAGTTGTCGATATCGCAAAAAGCCGCCAACGCTCGCGCTCTATTGCCATTGCCCTTTCCCTCGGTGGCCTAGTTCTATTGTTCTACATTGCTACCCTCGTCCGCCTTGGTGGCAACGTCTTCAATCGCGGCATCTAACTTTCATTGAGGTAATCGACACACGTGACCGACGCCAACCACCACCAGATCAAGACGATGCCGCACCGGGACCGCAAGGTCGCCGCGATTTGCGTCAGCGTGGTTGTCGGCATGGTCGGCCTCGCCTACGCGTCCGTTCCGCTTTATCGCCTGTTCTGCCAGGTCACGGGGTACGCAGGCACCACACAACGTGCCTCCGCGCCCGCTGCCGAAATCCTCGATCGCACCGTCGTCGTCCGCTTCGATGCCAACACCAGCCCCGGCCTGTCCTGGAAGTTTGAGGCTTTGACCGCACCACAAACGGTCCGCATCGGTGAAACCACAACCGCCATGTTCCGCGCTACAAACTTAGGCACCGGCTCTACCGTCGGCACCTCGTCATTCAACGTCGTGCCCGATCAAGCCGGCGCCTTCTTCAATAAACTTGAGTGCTTCTGCTTCACCGAGCAGGCCCTCGCCCCCGGCCAGTCCATCGACATGCCGGTACAGTATTTCATCGATCCCGCCATCGTCAAAGACAGCGACGGCGCGCGCATCGACCATATCACCTTGTCCTACACCTTTTACCCCGTCGCCATGCCGAAGAAGGGCGTGGCGCTCAAGACGGGCGACCAAGTTCAGCGACAAGGTGGATAAGCAGGTTTTCAGTGACGCGATGAGCGACGCTGACAGTTGAGTAAAACGGCGACGCGGTATTGTCTTTCGACGATGTAGTGTGGTCAAAACAGTTTTGAAAGACCGGGCGACCGGCAATGGACGGAGACAGGCATATGGCATCGGCCCCAGCCAAAAATCACGACTACCACTTGGTCAACCCAAGTTGGTGGCCACTAACCGGCTCCATCGGCGCTTTTGTGATGGCCATCGGCGCCATCATTTTGATGCGCTCGCTCGGTGGCGGCCAAGGTCTGTTCGGCCTGAAGGGCTCAGCTGTATTTCTGGGTGGCTTGCTAATCGTACTCGCGACCATGTTCATGTGGTGGCGTGATGTTATCAAAGAAGCCCACGGCGGCGATCACACGCCTGTCGTTCGCCTGCACCTCCGCTACGGCATGTTGCTGTTCATCGCGTCGGAAGTGATGTTCTTCGTCGCGTGGTTCTGGGCCTACTTCGACGCCTCCTTGTTCCCCAGTGCCACCTACGCGCTGAACCCCGAAACAACCAACGCCACCATCGGCATGGTGGATCGTGCGGCAGCCACCGGCGGCGTCTGGCCTCCTAAGCCAACAGCCGATGGTACATTCAAAGCAACATTCGACCCGTGGGGGCTCCCATTGGTCAACACGCTCATCCTGTTGTTGTCAGGAACGACCGTGACCTGGGCCCACCACGCGCTTATCGAGAACAACCGCAAGGGTCTCATTTGGGGCCTTACCATCACCGTCGCGCTTGGTTTGATCTTCACCGCGCTCCAAGCGTATGAATACGGCCACGCTGCTTTCAAGTACTCGGGCCACATCTACGGCGCGACGTTCTTTATGGCCACCGGCTTCCACGGTGCCCACGTCATTATCGGCACTATCTTCTTGGCCGTATGCTTGATCCGTGCCCTTAAGGGCCACTTCACACCTCAGCAGCATTTCGGTTTCGAAGCTGCCGCATGGTACTGGCATTTTGTTGACGTGGTCTGGCTCTTCCTCTTCGCCTGCATTTACGTGATAGGCGCAGGCGCTCATCCGGGCGGCCACTAAGCTCATCTATCGACGTAAATTAAAAAAAGCGGCCCTCTCCAAGAGCGGGCCGTTTTTTATTGCATGCTGTGGGTACGCTAACTTCGCTCGACGCCTCATTCCACCGCTGTCACCTTGTGGCCAGTCTCACGGAACAGTTCGACCAAGCCCTTTTTGCCTGGCAAGTGCAACGCGCCGACGGCAATAAACACCCCACCATATGCCACATGCATCATCGCCCGGTCGCGCATTCGCACGTTCCGCGTCACAATCATGCTTTCTTTAAATGCGTCGAACGATGTGCGTGAAACACCATTTTTTTCCGCCAGCGCCATTTGCAGCGGCCAGATGATGCCAATATCCTTCTTAAGATACAGCTGCGTCATCGTCTCCAGCGAGTCATCGAGTTTGTCATAACTCTTAAGTGTCGCCTTCAATATATTGACCTGGTCGGCATCCGGCACGCTCGCCAACGCCTGAAATTGCATGTCGAGGCTCTCAAGTCCAAACGTCCCCATGCCACGGCGCTCAGCAATCGCGGCAAGCTCGCCATCGAGTGTATTTTTGCCCCCTCGCATGCGCTTGATCTGACACTCAGACGTCGACATTAACATTGTCAGCACCCACGGACGCAAACGATTTAAAGAATCGGGCGGAAGTCCCGCGAGTTTAACGACGGCCGCGAGCCGCGCCATTTCAGCTTCGTTGAGCAATTTATCGAGCTTGCCGCCTTCCGGTAGCGTCATGGTGGGCTGCATCGAATTAAACACTTCTTGCAGTCGCCCTCCCGTCATCGCTTCAACCTCAAGCGCAATGCGGCGGGATTTACCAAGCGCGGTCTCAACGGCCGCCGGAAGTGTCGTCAGTCGCTCATCCGAGACATGCATCGTACCGAACAGGTACGAGGGAATACGGTTCGGAAATTTTTCATGTTCAATTTTCCAAAGCAAGGCCTTACCATTTTCTATGGCATTTCCTTCAGCCTCAATACCTAAGTACAATTTAGGCTCCGCCGCACGAAATTCGCCCAGCAAGTCCCGCCCAACGCATTTCGTCGTATCCTGCGCAAATGCGGGTGCCACAGGGATCAACAATCCACTCAAAGCCAGCAGTGCAGCATGGGCGATTGCGCGAGTTTTAAGTGACACGATCAGGACTCCAATAACGTAGTATGAGACGAGAAGACGCAAAGTACTCAGCACTATGCGCGTGGATGATAAGTTTCGTGGATATGGATCAAGCGGTCACGATCAACCTCGGTGTAGACCTGTGTCGTCGATAAACTCGCGTGCCCCAGGAGTTCCTGAATTTGTCGAAGATCAGCACCCGCCGACAGCAGGTGCGTCGCGAATGAGTGTCTAAGCGCATGCGGGGTCGCCGTATCAGCTAGTCCAAGTTCCGGTCGCATCCGTTCAATCGCCAGCTGAATAATACGCGGACTAAGCACGCCACCCTTGGCACCACGAAACATAGGCTCGTCACCAGCAATTGGGTACGGGCACAACTCGATGTAACGTTGCACTGCCGCTTGCGCGATTGGTAAGACCGGCACGAGGCGTTCCTTCTCGCCCTTGCCACGGATCACGAGTGTATCGCGTCCAGGCAACGGGGCCTCCGACAGCGTAAGTCCAAGCGCCTCCGACAATCGCAGGCCCGACCCATAGAGCAGCAACATGACGGCAGCATCTCGCGCCACAACCCAGTCAAGTCCGCCTGCCATGGCCGGCTCGACCACAGCCCGTGCTTTTTCGACCGGCAATGGCTTCGGCACGGAGTGTGGAACTTTGGGTGATTTCATCTGCAGCAAAGTACGATTTTTGAGAACCTCGGTCGCCTCAAGCCATCGAAAAAAAGTTCGCAACGACGACAGCGTCCGCGCCAGCGATCGGCTTCCTGCCCCATGGCGACGTCGCGAAGCCAGAAAGCCCCGTACCACGCGAGCATCAACGCGCTCTAGGCATTCAACGCTCACACCGACCAAGGAACCCGAAGTCGCGCCGACCCATTCAACAAAATCGCGTAGATCGCGTGCATAAGCCTCAATTGAGTGATCAGCTAACCCGCGCTCAAAGCAAAGATGCTGGAGCCACGCGTCCGCGATTCGCGCGAAATCATCTTGCAGCGGTACGCGAGCACCGGCAGCAAACGAGAACAAGGGTGTCACAGGCGTCGTCATGCGCACCCACAACTAGGAGAACAGTCCTAACGTGTCGCAAATCTTCGTAAAGAACTCGTTGCAATTGCACTAAGATCGCGTAAATCCGCCCGGAATTTCGTCCGGTCTGAGATCGCGGGCTTCGGCCAACACGAGTATTGGTACGCCACTCCGGACCGGGAAGGCCAATCGCGCCTGCCGACTAACGAGTTCCGAATTTGCCTTATCGTAGATCAGGGACGTTTTTGTCAACGGACACACCAACAACTCAAGCAGCTTGATATCAGGTTGGCCCTCAGCGCGCGGCGAAGTCATCGTGTCTCGTCGTGTTGCGTCCATCATACAACACTCGCCTGCCCAAATCGTTGATCTGAAGTGCTTCTCGATCTGTAACCGTAAAAATTATTGCAGCGTGGAGCCTGAACTCGAACTATTCCCACTCGATGCCAGCTCCATTTGCGCCAGTGCAATCAAGATTTCGGCCCGCGCCTTGAGTGTTCCCGCTTCAAGCAACGCTTGCTTTTCCTCTGGGCCGTAAGGGCTCATGACAGAGAGCGAATTCACCAGCGGCTCATTCGATAGCCTTTTTATGTTGTCCCAATCAGCAGATAAGTCGCGCGCATCCAGAAAGCCCTTGAGTGCAGCCAGCAACTCGTCGCGCGGCACCTCACCCTCCCCCGTGCCCTGTGTCAGATCTTTTTCAAACGCCGCAATAGTGACGTTGAACGTCCGATAGGCGTTCTGCGTGTCCACTTCAGCCCCTAGCGCGCACCGTGCAACACCAGAAATCGAGACGATCATACGACCATCGTCCATCTCTTGAAATGCTGTCAGTCGACCAATGGTGCCGACGGTCCGCAGTTGCACATCGCGTCCTTGGGGTGATTCACCCGCCAAAAACGCCGTCCGCGGGTCGACATCGGCATTGGCGCGGATATCCGGTTGCACAATACAAACCAGCCGGTTGCCAGCCAAAATGTCATTGAACAGCGCCAGATATCTTGGTTCAAAAATATTGAGCGGTAGTCCGGCGCGCGGCAGTAAGATTGCACCACGCAGCGGAAAAACCGGCACTACAATCGGCAGGTCAGAAAGTGACTTATAGCGATCGGTGAGTTTCACGTGTGCACCTCGTTGAAGCTCAGCTCAAGAACCCACAAATCAGCGATCAACTGAAAAGGACTGACGACAACTTGCGTCGACCGTCCACTGCCGCCTCGTCTTTAAATCCCCAGGCTTCGAAGAATTTGACCAATTGCTTGCGTGCCGCTTCGTCACTCCACTTACGATCAAGCCTGATCGCTTCGATCAGTTGATCAACCGCTTCGAGTTTTTTGCCACGCGCCGCCAGTGCAATCGAAAGGTCGATCCGCGCTTGATGGTTCTTGGGATCAGCTGCAATTGCAGCCTCATGCACCGCCGTGTCGCCCGCCTCCGCACCTTGCTTGGCAAGCTCAATCGCTGCATGGACACTCATAACGGAAGCAAGTTTTCGCTTGTCTGGCGGCACCAACCCAATGGTCTGTTCAGCCCGCGCAAAGTCGTCGCTCTTAATGTAGCACTGCGCCAGCCCAGCCAACGCCTCGGCATTCTGCGGATCTTCTTGCAAGATTGACGCGTAAATTTCCGCCGCCTGCTGCAAATCGCCCGCGAGCAGAACTTCCGTAGCAGCCTTTAATGCTTCGCCTAAGTCGGCAGCCTTGTCCTCGCCGACGAGCCTGTCGATAAATTGCCGAATGGCACTCTCCGGCTGTGCACCCATAAACCCATCCAGGGGCTTTCCATCTCGAAAAGCATAGACTGTTGGTAGCGATTGAACGCGCAATTGCCCGGCAATCGATGGGTGCTCGTCGGTATTCATTTTTACGAGTTTGACGGCGCCGTTATAGCTACGCACCACCTTCTCAATCAATGGAGTCAGCTGCTTACAGGGCCCACACCAGGGCGCCCAAAAGTCGACCAAAACCAGCGCTGACTTCGACGCCTCGATCACGTCTCTTGCGAAGTTGGCAGTGGTCGTATCTTTTATGATGTCAGCAGCTGCGGCCCCGATCATTCCCGCAGCCCCCGGGCCACCCTGTTGTCCGCTCGTCATGGTCAAACTGTCCCTACATGATCCGAGCATTACGCTCGGGGATACCTAAATGTGAGGTGGTTGCGCAGTACCGACTGGTCAAGCCCTGTCGCTACCTTTGATTTCAGTGCTAGTCCGAAGCGGTCCCAGCCAGCACTTGGGCCAAAGCCGCGACACGAGGCTCATGCCCGGTCGCACGGATGAACTTGAATAAGTCGTCACGCCCGATGGTTGTAGTTGCCGTGTTGGTCAAAGGATGACAATTTATAAGATCATAACCCATGAGAGCCGCATCTACCACCACCCTCACGCGACAAGACCGGTCATTGATCACTGAAAAGGCGGTAACGGACCCGGGTGGTACCCCCAGAACCTCCATCAGCAGCTCAGCCTTACCAAACGAAAACCGCGCTGCCCCCAGTGTTTTGTGCAGTGTTTTCAAGTCGATTTCCGTATGGCTCTGTGCGATCACAAGAAAAAGCTGCCCTTTGGCGTCTTTGAGAAACAGATTTTTGGTGTGGCCACCCACAATATTACGTTCCAAGCGGTCACTCTCAGCCACGGTGAACACAGCCTCATGCTCAATCGTCGACGTGCGAATGTCGAGGTCATCGAGAAACTGAAAAAGGTCTACACGCGAGGCGTGATTTCTGGCCGTGGGTTGGTTCATAGTGGCAATATTAAAACTCCCCGCTTCAGCCCGCAATCCTCATTGCGCATCCTCCTCACAGCCCCATCCCGCCGCCATTCTACGACAAGGTTCAACGGAAGCCTTTGTGTTGCGCAACTCCCGTTACAAGTTTCTCGTGTCGCTTAAGTGTGCCGGTTTCGATCAGCGCATTGACACCAATCCCCCTCCCTTGCTCTATGCCGCCCACTGCACAAAAGGATGCCGAGATGTCGCATATCGCAAC
>JABFRJ010000079.1 GCA_013141255.1 Hyphomicrobiaceae bacterium | reverse complement strand
ATCTATGACCCATTCGACAAGCCCCAGCTGCCGTTTGTAATGTGCCCCCAGAATACAACCTACCGTAACCGACGATGTCGCCACACAATAAAATCTCCCACATCTGCCCACCAGTCTCGAAGTTGTAGCTCGATCGCAAAAGTCACGTGTCAAAGGAAACGCCCATGCCTAGCGCCACAACGTCTCCAGCCGCATTGAGCCACCCCCGCGACGGCTACCACATCATCACCTTAAATCGACCCGACAAACTCAACAGTTTCAACGTAGACCAGCATAAAGCACTCCGCGACGCGCTCGACGCAGCCGACGCAGACAAATCGTGCCGCGCTGTAATCCTAACCGGCGCTGGTCGCGGCTTCTGCGCAGGCCAAGATTTGTCGGACCGCATGGTCACGTTCAAAGCTGGCGAAACCCCAAACATTCAAGACACGCTCGGCTTGCACTATAATCCACTGATCAAACGCCTACGCACATTCCCCATGCCCGTCATTTGCGCGGTCAACGGCATCGCGGCAGGGGCAGGCGCCAACATTGCACTCGCCTGCGACATCGTCCTCGCCGCCAAGAGCGCTAAATTCCTCCAAGCCTTCGCCAAAATTGGCTTAATGCCGGATGCAGGTGGCACCTGGACTTTGCCACGCCTAGTCGGCCCCGCGCGCGCCCGCGGCCTAGCAATGCTCGCCGAACCTATCGACGCCACCACCGCTGAAAACTGGGGCATGATTTGGAAGGCCGTGGACGATGCCGATCTAATGGTAACGGCTGAAGCTATGGCCAAGAAACTTGCTGCAAGCCCGACCAACGCTATGGCCACCATCCGTCGGGTCTTTGATGCGAGCGAACAAAACACCCTCGACGCTCAACTTGAACTCGAACGCATCGAACAACAGAAATTGGCTTCGGCCCCAGACTACGCCGAAGGCGTCAGCGCCTTCTTCGAGAAGCGCGCGCCAAAATTCCAAGGCCGCACATGACCGACGAGGAGACAGCCCGAAAATCCGCCGATGCCATGTGGGCCGATGATCACACAGCTCACGCCCTCGGCATGACCTTGCGCGGCGTCGACCCTGGCAAGGCAAGCCTCGCCATGACCATCACCAAATCCATGGTCAACGGTCACGGTATTGCGCACGGCGGTTTTATCTTCACCCTCGCCGATACCGCATTCGCCTACGCCTGCAACAGCCACAACCAACGCGCCGTTGCCCAGCATGCCCAGATCAGTTTCCTCGCACCGGGTAAACTAGGAATGACATTGATAGCCGAAGCGAGCGAACGCCAGCGTGGCGACCGCAGCGGCATCTACGACATCACCGTTCGCGATGAAGCCAGTACGATCATCGCTGAATTTCGTGGCTGGAGCCGTTCGATACCCGGGACTTTCTTCTAAAAACAATGCAAACAAAACTGAGTAAAGCTAGGAACCGCACAGGACCGATCATGCAGGATTTGACGCCCCAGCGCTTCGAATTGGAGCCCATCGAGATTTCGCCGGTGGACGTTATCCGCGATCTGCAACTGACAAGGCTCAAATGGTCTCTGCGCCACGCTTATGACAATGTCGCTCACTATCGCCGCGCATTTGACGCCAAGGGTGTCAAACCAGAAGATCTTCAATCACTCTCCGACCTCGCCAAGTTTCCGTTCACAAAAAAAACTGACCTGCGCGATAATTATCCTTTCGGCATGTTTGCCGTGCCGCGCGAACAGGTGGCACGAGTGCATGCCTCGTCCGGCACCACCGGCAAACCAACGGTTGTCGGCTACACAGAACGCGACATCGAGACATGGGCCGGGCTTGTCGCCCGTTCAATGCGCGCCGCAGGCGCTCGCAAAGGCATGATGCTGCACAACGCTTACGGTTACGGCCTTTTCACTGGCGGCCTCGGCATCCATCACGGCGCTGAACGCATGGGCGTGACAGTTGTACCCATCTCAGGCGGCATGACCGAACGCCAAGTGCAGCTCATCAATGACTTCAAACCTGACATCATCACAGTTACCCCATCATATATGTTGGCCATTCTCGACGAGTTCAAACGTCAAGGCCTCGATCCAAGAAAGACCTCCCTCAAGGTTGGCATTTTCGGTGCTGAGCCGTGGACCAATCGCATGCGCGAAGAAATCGAACAGGCTTTCGACATGCACGCCGTCGACATTTACGGGCTGTCAGAAGTGATGGGCCCCGGCGTTGCCAACGAGTGCGTTGAAACCAAAGACGGGCTGCACATCTGGGAAGATCATTTTTACCCAGAAGTCATTGATCCAGAAACCGGTGACGTTTTGCCCGACGGCGAGAAAGGTGAACTCGTCTTCACCTCGCTTACCAAGGAAGCAATGCCGATTATCCGCTACCGCACGCGCGATCTCACACGCCTGCTCCCTGGCACAGCTCGCACGATGCGCCGCATGGAAAAAGTCACTGGGCGCTCCGACGACATGATGATCGTCCGTGGCGTCAACGTCTTCCCGACCCAGATCGAAGAGCAAATCTTGAAGGTGCCGGGCCTCGCAGGTCACTATCAAATAGTGCTCACGCGCGATGATCGGCTCGACAAAATGGAAGTGCTCGTCGAGGCAAACCCCGACATAGACAGCGCTTTGCGCACGACGGCAGCGGCCAGCCTCGCCCACCACATCAAGGCCATCATCGGCTCAACCGCCAAGATCACAGTGCTTGATCCCGGCGGCGTCGAGCGCAGCCAGGGTAAAGCCCGCCGCGTCATCGACAACCGACCGAAGGAATAAGGCACGGCACCAGAATACCGCTCTAGTCAAACCATCTAACTACCCATTTGTCCCCAAACCTGCGGCATAGCGGGGCTTGCGGAAACTTAGCCTGTCGGCTACTGCCCAAACCTAATATGACTATTTGACGGCGGCCTTTTAGGGCGGCGGGAGTGCGGAATGGCAGGCATCGCAGACACCTTTGGGCGCTTCTTCGGCCCGTCGAACAACGACCGCTATGCAGAACTCATGGTCAAACTTGCCGACCGCGCCATCGAGTGCATTCGCGTCTTCCGCAAGTCCAACGGCACTGACCTCGATGGCATCATCGCGCTCGAACGCCAAGGCGACCGCATCTGCGACGAGATTCATGAAATTCTCGACAACTCATTTATCCTGCGTTTTGACATACCCGACGCCATGAAGTTGACTGAGGAACTGGACAACGTCCTCGACGGCATCCGCAAAACAGCGATGCATATCGACATCTATCGCCCACTGCTTAAGACGACTCGCGACGACGCCTTGGAATTAGGCAAGGTCAGCGAAGAAATGATCACGCGCCTGCGCAATCTTGTAGCCATGTTGCAGCAAAGCCGTCTCGACCTACCGGCGGTGCGCGTGCTTGTGACCGAAATCGACGACTACGAATCCGAAGCCGACCGCATCGTCGCCGGCGCCGAACGTCGCCTCGTCGCGGAATACAGTCCACAAGGCGCCAACCGCCTCGAATTCATTGCCTGGAACAGTCTCTACCAGCACCTCGAAAACATGACCGATCACGCCAACCATTGCGCCAAGCTCGTCCTGAGCCTTGCCCGCAAGGAGGCGTAAATGGAAGCGGTAACGCTGGGGCTGCTGGTGGCGCTGACCGCGGTCCTCGTCGCCGAATTCATCAACGGCTGGACTGACGCACCAAATGCCATCGCCACGGTCGTCTCAACCGGCGTGATGGCACCACGTTCGGCCGTGTTGATGGCAGTCATACTGAATTTCGCAGGTGCCCTCGCAGGTACCGCAGTGGCTGCAACAGTCGGCAAAGGCATTGTGGAAAGCAGTGCCCTCAATTTGCCAGCCATCACAGCGGCCATGATCGCCATTATCGTCTGGGGTGGCATTGCCGCTAAAATCGGCATGCCGATTTCAAAATCACACGCGCTTCTCGCGGGGCTTGCCGGCGCTGGTTTCGCAGGTGGCGGCTTCGGCGCTCTGCAATCCTCAGGCTGGGCTAAAGTCTTCCTCGGCATGTTCTGCGCCATACCGTTTGGCTTCGTTGCATCGATTCTGCTCGGAAAACTCATCGTCCGGTTCGCCGGACAATGGCGTCCACAACGTGCCAAGAAGTTCTTCGATCGCGCTCAGATCGTGTCGGCGGGCTTCATGGCCTTCAATCACGGGCTCAATGACGGGCAAAAATTCATGGGAGTCTTCGCCCTCACGCTACTACTCGGCGGCGTCACGAAAAAATTCGAAATCCCTATCTGGGTGATGATCATCTGCGCCGCCACCATGGGCATCGGCACGGCAGCAGGCGGTTGGCGCATCATCGAAACCATCGGCTCTAAAATGACGCGCATCGTCTCTTGGCAGGGCTTTGTCGCCGAATGCTCGGCATCCACCACGATCTTCGTGGCCTCGATGTTTGGCATCCCGCTCTCAACCACCCATACCATCACATCGTGCATCGTCGGCGTCGGCGCTGCGCGTCGCTTGATGGATGTCCGTTGGGGAGTCTTGGGCCGCATCTTCATGGCCTGGGTTGTGACGTTCCCCGTATGCTTCATCATTGCCTACATCGCAGCACTCATCGCCAATCGGCTGTTCTAAGTACAGCGCGTCAACTATCCCTTGCGCGGCCTCTTGCCTGAGCCAATTGACGCCTTAGCATCAAGACCACTTGAAGAAGCGAGCTTGCCAACCTTCGTTGTTACAGCCTTAGCTTTGCCAACCTTACCCTTCCCAACACTCCCCTTTGCCAACGTCGCCTTCGCCTCTACATCTTCGGCAATCCGCGCACGACGCGACGCCGCCAATGCCAAGCGCCCATACGACAACACCTCGTCCGGATCATCGAACGGATCCACCGGCAGCGTCCAATAACTATGTAGCGATTTGTCGCCCGACTTACGCGCATAGGTAAATGGCGACGATCCCGCCTCCACAAACCGTGGCCGCGTCAGTTCATCGACTTTAAAAAACACCGAACCATCACCACGCACGATGGAAATGATGAGACCATCAACATAAAGTCCAGCACCAGAAAAAATCCGTCGGGTCGAGATCCGACCCAACTTTTGCAAAATGTCACTCAACTGTTCGATCAACGCAGGATCAGCAGCCATATCAAGATCTAGAAATCAATCTACCGGGCGACGGACGATTTGGTGAAACGAATTGTAAAATGGTTTGCACCACACGCGATGGCGGCATAGCGATATTGACGGTCAACACGCGCTCCTCATGACGCGGCTCTTCCAGTGCCGCGAACTGGCTTTCAAGCAGCGCGGTCGGCATGAAATGCCCCTTGCGAGCCCCCATTCGTGACGTAATCAATTCTTTTGAACCCTGCAGATGCACAACCCACACGTCCGACTGCCCGCGGACCAACCGCTCTCGATAGCTCTGCTTGAGCGCCGAACACGCGATTATACCCGGATGCCGCTCGCGACGCCGCGCATCAATCCAATCTCCGATGGCATCAAGCCACGGCCACCGATCATCATCGGTCAAAGCAATACCAGCACTCATTTTGGCGACATTGGCTTCGGGATGAAAGCCATCGCCATCACGAAACTCCCAACCCAATTGCTTCGCCAGCTTCTGCCCAATCGTCGACTTTCCGCATCCCGACACGCCCATCAAGATGATCACTTGCGGCGGCCGCTGCAACGGTCGGCGCGCTTGCCGCCCATCAAGCATTAGCTTTTTTCTCCGATCTTCGGTTCCACATGTCCGCCAAAACCTTTGCGCATCGCCGACAACACCTTCTCGGCATACGTGTGGTCCTGCCGCGAGCGGAAGCGCGTGTAAAGCGCACTCGTCAAAACTTCGGCAGGCACCGCTTCGTCAATCGCAGCCTGCACCGTCCAACGCCCTTCGCCACTGTCGTCGACATGCCCAGAGAATTTGCCAAGCGTCGCGTCGTCAGCAAGCGCTTGCGCCGTCAAATCGAGCAACCACGACGTCACCACACTGCCTCGACGCCAGACTTCCGCAATATCGGCCACATCCAGATCGAGCCGCATCTCTTTCGGCAAGCGGTCGACATTGGCATTCTTGAGAATATCAAATCCTTCCGCCATCGCCTGCATCATGCCGTACTCAATGCCATTGTGAATCATCTTCACAAAATGCCCCGCGCCATTCGGTCCTGCATGGAGATAGCCTTGCTCCGCCCGTGGATCACGTGTCGCTCGGCCCGTCGTGCGCGGAATATCGCCAAGCCCTGGCGCCAGTGTTTTAAAAATCGGATCGAGCCGATCTACGACAGTTTTATCGCCACCAATCATCAAACAATAACCGCGCTCAAGCCCCCACACGCCGCCACTGGTTCCAACATCGACATAGTTTAGCTTTTTAGCCCGCAACTCCCGCGCGCGCCGCACATCGTCTTTCCAATTGGTATTGCCACCATCGATGATCGTATCGCCCGGTGATAGCATCGCACTCAGCGCCGCAATCGCGTCTTCCGTCGCAGCTCCAGCCGGCAACATCACCCACACGGTTCGCGGCACGGAAAGACCAGCCACCACCCCTTGCAAGCTATCAACCGCAATCGCGCCCGCTGCCTGCAGTGCTCGCCCCGGAGCCGGATCACGATCAAACACCACCGCGCTATGTCCACCCACCAAAAGGCGACGCACAATATTCGCGCCCATACGGCCAAGGCCAACCATACCCAATTGCATCGAAGATCCTGCTCGCAAATTCCTTGAGACAACCAAGCGCCTGGATATACCAAAACCCTGGCAAAATCCTGCCAAAACACTGCCTGACCGTCACTGTCCGCGCAACGTCACGCGACACAGACACACTAATATTGCGCTGCAACCAATGCGGGACTGCCGGGTTGCTTAACCATGCGAGCCTATGCACGACAGCACTGTCCCGCCAGACAAGCGCCCCCTCCCGTTTTTCACTGTGTCAAAGATCTCGCATAATTCATGGCCGTCGCCATGCATCCCGCGATGACAACAGTATCCACCCGTCAGAGGGGGGTGGGGATAACTTTCAGCCTATAAATTTCTGACGAGGGTAAATACGAGCGCCACAAAAAGCCTTCGCGCGCCGAATTTGCTATTTGCGCCCCAGCGAAATCGGCACACCCGGCTCGAACTTCGCTCGTCGGATCGTCAAGGTCGTCTTGACCGCCGCCACATTGGGCGCAGCCGTCAGGTCTTTCAGCACAAAATCTTGAAACGCCGACAAGTCAGCCGCTACGCATTTTAGAATGTAATCCGACTCCCCCGAAAGCATGTAACTTTCCCGCACAATCGGCCAATTCAGCACCCGCGTCTCAAACGCCCGCAAATCGGCTTCTGCCTGACTCTGCAGCCCCACCATTGCAAACGCGATCAGCTCAAATCCGACCGCCTTTTCATCGACAGCCGCAAAATAACCAGTGATCAATCCCGCCTGCTCAAGCACACGCACACGCCGCAAGCACGGCGGCGGCGACAATCCAACCTTCTCGGCCAAGTCCACATTGGAAATGCGGCCATTTGCCTGCAATTCTTTCAAGATGCGCCAATCGGTAGCATCGAGGTGTGCGTGCATGTCGACTATCGCTCGGACTCTGTGTATGCGGCATCACGAACCGCCCTGGTTGGCTTCTAGCATAGCCTCCCCAGTCGGGGCTATTTTTCTACGGCTGCTTTAAATGCCGCTGCTGCAAAATAAGGACATGCCGACAATGGCACACCAATCACCGCAGCACACCGCAGTCCATCCACTCGCCGGACGCAGCGCATGGCTGATCACCGACGGCAAGATGGGGATGGACGTCCAGGTTCGCGGCGTGGCGGACGCCCTTGGCGTGATCGCGCAGGCCAAACGTGTTGCCCCCTCGGGTGCCTATCGCCTGCTCGCCCCCTGGGGACCTGCACCACGTCGCGAAACCTTCGGCAACGACGGTCTGTTCCATCCCCCCTGGCCCGACATCGCCATCGCCACCGGCCGCTTAAGCATCCCCTACCTGCGCGCCCTCCGCAAAAAGGCCGGCATCCGCACATTCTCAGTCTACTTGCAAGATCCGCGCATGGGCTCACGCGTCGCCGATCTCGTATGGGTGCCCGAGCACGACGGCCTTCGAGGCACCAACGTCATCACAACATTAACGCCGCCGCACAGTTTCTCCGGCGCCCGCTTAGCCGAACTCCGCAGCACTATCCCCGCCGCCATAGCTGCTCTCCCAGGCCCGCGCATCGCCGTTATTCTCGGCGGCAAAAACGGTGTCTACAAATACACCGACGCCTGCGACGACCGCCTCAAAGCCTCCTTG
>JABFRJ010000001.1 GCA_013141255.1 Hyphomicrobiaceae bacterium | reverse complement strand
AAATCACGCCATGATCCTCGGCATTGGCAACGACATTATCGACATCCGGCGCATCGAAGCGTCGATCAATCGATTTGGCGACCGCTTCCTCCGACGGGTCTTCACCGAAACGGAACGCCAACGCTCCGACCGCCGCGCCAACCGTGCCGCCTCCTACGCCAAGCGCTTCGCCGCCAAGGAGGCCTGTTCAAAGGCCCTCGGCACCGGTCTACGTCAGGGCGTCTACTGGCACGACATGGGCGTCACCAATCTACCCTCCGGCCGCCCCACACTGAAATTGACCGGTGGAGCCCTCCGCCACCTCCAAAAACTGACACCCACGGGCTACGAGGCCCGCATCGACGTGACCCTGACCGACGACTTCCCTCAGGCGCAAGCCATCGTCATCATATCGGCCGTTCCCGCATTGAAGCCATAACGATCTGTTTTAATGCAATAAATACGAGTTTGGCGCGTCGCAAGCCCGCTATTGTGCCGCGCGGGCATGCCGCGCTCTTTGATTGCCCGTAGCCCCGCGACGGGCTATAGCCTAGGCCCAAATCACGGGGTACGCCCCGGCCGTGCCCCGCCGCCGCCGGGCCGACAGGAGACCCTGATGAATTTTAACTTCGGCTCCAATAAATCGAGCCCAGCAAAGGTGGACCCGACCCTGACCGCCGATGACGGTGGCTGGCGGGAAACTGCAAAGATTATCATCCACGCACTGTTGATCGCGTTTGTTGTGCGCGTGTTTTTTTATCAGCCCTTCAACATCCCGTCTGGCTCCATGAAGGACACGCTCCTCGTTGGCGACTATCTATTTGTCTCCAAGCTATCCTATGGCTACAGCCGCTATTCCTTCCCCTTAGGGCTCCCAGCATTTACAGGCCGCATTTTTGGCTCCGAACCCAAACGCGGTGACGTCGCCGTCTTCAAGCTGCCACGCGATAATTCCACCGATTACATCAAACGCGTTATCGGGTTGCCAGGTGATGAAATCCAGATGCGCAACGGCGTCCTCCACATCAACGGCCAAGCGGTGCCGAAGACGCGCGTGGCCGACTTCACGGCCCAAGACGAAGACGGCGTTGCCCGTAGTACACCGCGTTATCAAGAGACCCTTCCCAACGGCGTGAAATACTACGTCCTCGACGCCGAACCCAACGGCGCCTTCGACAACACCGGCGTCTACAAGGTCCCCGCCCGCCACTACTTCATGATGGGTGACAACCGCGACAACTCCACCGACAGTCGCGTCACGATGAGCGTGGGGCCGGTACCTTACGACAACTTTGTTGGTCGCGCCGACGTGATGTTCTTCTCGGTCGCCATCGATGAAGGGCAATCGTGTCATTTACTCAATCCGCTCCGCTGGCCCGGCTGCGTCCGCTGGCGCCGCCTGTTCAACCTCGTACGCTAAGACATGCCCGCAACCCCCACGCGTCGCAGACAAGGCTTTGAAACAAAGCTCGGTTACAAGTTCAAGGACCGTGCTCTGTTGAAGCGCGCCCTGACCCATGCAAGTGCGCAACCAACCAACGGCAAAACCGAAGTCGCCATCAATAACGAGCGCTTGGAATTCCTCGGCGACCGGGTGTTGGGCTTGGCCATTGCCGAAATGCTCAATGCGACACTCGCCAACGCGCGGGAAGGCGAACTCGCGCGCGCCTACAATCGTTTGGTGCGTGGCGAGACCTGTGCCGAAGTTGCTCGCGACCTCAACTTGGGTGATCAACTAATTTTGTCGGAAAGCGAAGCCCAATCGGGCGGACGCGAAAAGATCACGATCCTCGCGGACGCCTGCGAAGCTGTGCTCGGAGCGCTCTTCGTTGAGGCAGGCTTTGATGCCGCCCGCGACGTCGTGCGCAAGCATTGGCAACCCCGCCTCGAAGCGCTACCCATCGCCACAGTTGATCCGAAAAGTGCCTTGCAGGAATGGGCGCAAGCCAACGGGCTCAACTTGCCCGCCTATCGCGAGATCGCGCGTGAGGGCCCAGATCATCAACCCAGATTTACAACAGAAGTTCGTGTGGCCGGCCGCAAACAAGCCGACACCCGCATCGCCACCGGCACCGGAGCCTCAAAGCGTGCAGCCGAACAGGCCGCCGCCGCCGCACTGCTGAAACGCGAAGGCGTTGAAGGAGGCAATCCATGACCGTAAAAAAAACAGACCAACCTGACGCAGAAGCGCTCGACCCGTCCGTGCCCGTCGACGAGATTGTCAATGATGTAACATCGCCGCCGATAGACGCAACACGCGTCGGTCTGCCCGAAATACGACCCGGTCAACGCTTCGGTTTCGTCGCCATCATCGGCGCGCCCAACGCGGGCAAATCAACCCTCGTCAACGAGTTGGTCGGTGCCAAGGTCACCATCGTCAGCCGCAAAGTCCAAACCACGCGCGTGCCCATTCGCGGCATCGCAATTGTTGATGATGCGCAACTTGTGTTTGTCGATACGCCCGGAATATTCGCGCCGAAACGCCGCCTCGACCGCGCCATGGTTGAAGCAGCCTGGTCTGGCGCCGGTGAAGCTGATGTCGTGGTCCTACTGATCGACGCTCCACGCGGCGTCGACACTGACGTTGCTCGGCTGATTGAGCGCGTCAAGCATATCCCCGTGCCCGTCATTTTAGCCCTCAATAAAGTCGACCTGATCCAGAAGGATCGACTGCTCGGCCTTACCGCTGAACTCAACGGCAAGATGAAGTTCGCTGCCACCTTTATGATCTCAGCGCTCAAAGGTTCGGGCGTCGAAGATTTGGCCCGCTTCATCGCCAAGTCCGTGCCCGAGGGTGTCTGGCATTATCCCGAAGATGACGTAACCGACGCGCCAGCGCGGCTGATCGCAGCCGAACTCACGCGCGAACAGATCTACGACCGTCTGCACGAAGAGTTGCCCTACGCCATCACCGTCGAAACCACGGGTTGGAAGGACATGGGTAAGAAAAAAGGCGTCCGCATCGAACAGACCATCTACGTCGAGCGCGACAGCCAGCGCAGCATCGTGCTCGGTAAAGATGGTACAACCGTTAAAACCATTTCATCCAACGCCCGCACCGGTATGGCCGACATCTTCGGCCGTCCCGTCCATCTCTTTTTGTTCGTGAAAGTACGCGAAGGTTGGGAGAACGATCCCGAGCGTTACGCCGCCATGGGTCTTGCATTCCCAAAGGAGTGAGCCATGCCTCCAAGAAATCGACCACAAACCAAGGCATTGGTCACAAGAGCGTCGCTCGTCATACTCGCGCTCGTCCATACCCAAGCACACGCAGCAGTTCGGCAATGTGCACCCGCCGTCACCAGTGTCGCGACTGATAGAACCGACGAACAGAACGCCCGCCGCAACGCCATCACCGCCTGGGCCAACGAAGCCCGCAAGCTCGGCGTCCAGTATACCAGTTGGCGCCTCGCCATCGATCGAAGTGTAATCTGCAGCAAAGTCGAAGACGTGGGGTTTCGCTGCAAGGTGACAGCAGCCCCCTGCACGATCCAACAAAACCCAAGTCTGGCCCCACCAGTTCGAAAACCAGAGGCTGGCCCTAAACCCGCTGGCCCTAAACCCGCAAACGGCATCTCGCTTTAAGCAGTCGCCGACATACATGCCGCCGCTGAGGATACGGAGTTCATGCATTGGACCGACGAAGGCGTGATCTTATCGGTGCGACCTCACGCCGAGACATCAGCTATCGTTGAAGTTTTGACGCGCGAGCACGGACGCCATCTTGGTCTGGTTTACGGCGGCCGCTCGCGCAAAGCTCGCCCCGTCCTGCAAATGGGCAATCACGTCGAAATCAATTGGCGCGCGCGCCTCTCCGAACACCTCGGCACCATGACGGTTGAACCCCGCCGCAGCTTCGCCACCGAAGCCATGGAATCCCCCGACGCTTTGACGGCGCTGATGTCGCTCTGCGCACTCGCCCGCCTTGTGCCCGAACGCGACCCCCATCCCAATCTCTACGAAGTCACATTATTCGTCCTTGGATTTCTCGATGATCCCACTGTCTGGCCGGCCCTGCTCGTGCGCTGGGAAGTGGCATTGTTGGAAGAGTTGGGTTTCGGCATGGATCTCACGGCCTGCGCTGCAACCGGCTCCAACGATCTATTGATCTACGTATCTCCCAAAACTGGCCGTGCTGTCTCTGCCTCAGCCGGAGAACCCTACAAAGATCGGCTCTTGCCCCTACCACCGTTCCTCGCTGGACGCCCGCAAGGCGGCGTACCCAACGCCGATGTATTGCAAGGCTTGGCGCTCACGCGCCATTTTCTGGAAACACGCGTATTCCTTCCACGAGAACTATCATTGCCCAATCCGCGTCAGCGCCTGGAAGCCATCATCGCGCGCTTTTAGTGCCGCCATTCTTGATCAACGCTCCCGCCCGTCCTAAGCGCTCTACCGCGACTTGCGCCAAGCCATCACTCCGTCGATCAACGACAAAGGCGATGCCATCAGCCGCCTCGAATGTCGATTTGACATGTCCCAGATCGAACGTGACTGAGCCCGGTAGGCAGTCGGTGGTCGTGACTTCCGTTCGGGCGTCTAAGACTTGATCCGCCTCGTGAAACCGATAACCAATGCGCTGCTGGGTCCGATTTTCGATTTTGAACTCGTATTTGAAAGTCTCAGGCCGTCCAAACAATTGCACTGAAATAAACTTAGGCGCGCTGTCTGGTCCCTGCGCAATCCCGACGCCTGTCTCCGTTACAAACGGGTGCAGCATCGCCGCTCGATGCGGTGGCGAATTGATCCAACCTTTCACAGCATCGGTCGCGAGCTTCTCAGTTTTGAACCCATTGGAGTGTTGATTGAGCGCCAGGTTTTCTGCCGCCACGCAGTACCGGTAACCCGCTGCTCGGATGCGCTCGTTATGTTTTCGACCGTCAGCCTCATGCCCGAATTTTCCGTTCCGCGCCAAAAAGTCCGCAAAAGATTGCGCCGCAGCCATAAGTGCTGGATTTGACGTGAGCGCGCCAAGTTTGTTCTCTGCCCGAAAACTATTCGTCTGAGCGATGATAGCGGCTTCAGTTTTTGGCAGATCCGGTAAGTCCATGATTCCGCACCCATCACTGTAAACGTCAAGCACACGTCACAATTCTATAGAAAACAGCGGAACATGCGCCACACAAATCAGAACACCCACAGCAAGCCAGCAGCCATCATCGCCACCCCCGCAACGCACCCGCAGAAAAGGTCCACTCTGGCGTCTCAATAGATCTACCATCACGCAGAGTAAACCACGGACCGTTGGCCGGATCGCTCAAGTTTTTCAGCACATGAATGCTCTGCGCCGGCATGTAACTTTGTGCGAGTAAGACCCGGCGCTCGCCGCCATCCAGCGAAACGACAACATCGGCGACAATGACCGCGTGTCCGGGAAAACCACCCTTGATGATGACATCACCTGGCGTGACTGTGGCCACAGGCTTCCGCACCAATTCTTGTTCAAGCGATTGTGTTCCTGCCCACACAAACACCGTGTCGAGATAACGCCGGAACGACGCAGCGCTGGGATCAGCTTCAGCACTCTTTGTCCAGACCAAGCCACGCCCCTTCTGGCGTGGCCTAAAACCGCGGGCCCATTGCTCAAACCGCATGGGCTTGCCCCCACCTGTATCATTGAAGGCCACCTCGAGGCCGCGACCCTGCGCAAACAACCACTCAGCCCGCAGTCGCATTACGGCATCGGCGCATTGCTGCAGATCGCGGGAGCCAACGTCGATCTCAATAACCGCTGCGTGCACATCCTGTCGAGGCTTGAGCGCGCCCGTGTGCAACACCACCGGAGCGTCCGCTGGCTTCAACGGTAACAGCCGGAGCCACGCGCCAAACGATCCCTGCGGCAGGGGCGCGCGCATAAAACCCACAGGCGCTGCAAACCGGTCTGCCAAACGCTCCCAGGCAACTTGCGCGACACTCGTCCGCCCGCCCGCCAACCAGGACGCCGCCGCCAAGCCAGACCCAACAAACCTACGACGTGACACAGCGATCATGGCGTCATCCAAAGCCCCAATCCAACCACCAAAACCGCCGACCACGGCGACTTCGTGGCCATCGGAGCGTTTAGTAAACACCGTTTGCGAGGAAATCGTGCATGGTTCATATGTTTCTGCAACTTGTGGCCTGCCAGCGCTTGAAACAGGACCCGCCCCCCGCTAGGAGCGGCATATGACAGACAAACCGATTCCGCCAACTCCCGATCATCTCGAGAGCGTGAACCTCAAGGACGCGCTCGAAGAACGCTATCTGGCCTACGCCCTTTCCACCATCATGCATCGGGCACTGCCCGACGTGCGCGATGGTATGAAGCCCGTGCATCGGCGCATCCTTTACGCCATGCGCGAATTGCGGCTTGATCCGGACCAGGGCTATAAAAAAAGCGCCCGCATCGTCGGCGACGTGATCGGTAAGTTCCATCCCCACGGCGACCAGTCGATCTACGATGCCCTCGTGCGACTGGCGCAGGATTTCTCTGTCCGCTACCCACTGGTCGACGGCCAAGGCAACTTCGGCAATATCGACGGCGATAACGCGGCCGCCATGCGATACACCGAAAGCCGTATGACCGACGTGGCCGCACGCCTGCTCGACGGCATCGACGAGGATACCGTCAACTTCCGCCTGACTTTCGATAACGTCACCGAAGAACCAACAGTTCTCCCCGGTAATTTCCCTAACCTGTTGGCCAACGGCTCATCCGGCATCGCTGTCGGCATGGCCACCAACATCCCGCCCCACAACGTCGACGAACTCTGCGCCGCAGCCCTCCATTTGATCAAGCATCCCAACGCCACGGTTGAAAAGCTCGTGGAAATGGTGCCGGGCCCAGATTTCCCCACCGGCGGCATTATCGTCGAACCGCGCGAACAGATCATTGAAGCCTATCGCACCGGCCGTGGCGGATTCCGTCTGCGCGCCAAATGGCACAAGGAAGAAACGGTTCGTGGCGGCTACCAAATTGTCATCACCGAAATGCCGTTCCAGGTGCCAAAGGCAAAGCTGGTTGAAAAACTCGCCGAGTTGATCACGGAAAAGAAGGCCCCGCTGCTCGGAGACGTGCGCGACGAAAGCGCCGAAGACGTGCGCCTCGTCCTTGAACCCAAAACACGCAACGTCGATCCGACCGTACTGATGGAAAGCCTGTTCCGTATTTCTGAATTGGAAATCCGCTTCGGCCTCAATATGAACGTGTTGAGCCATGGCCAGGTGCCCAATGTGCTCGGGCTCAAGGACGTCTTGAAACAGTGGCTCGACCACCGTAAGGACGTTCTCGTCCGCCGTTCGAACTATCGTCTAAAAAAGATCGAGCACCGCTTAGAAGTGCTCGACGGTTATTTGATCGCTTATCTCAACATCGACGAAGTCATTCGCATCATCCGCTTCGAAGACGATCCGAAGCAAAAATTGATGACGCGCTTCAAACTTACAGAAGTGCAGACTGACGCGATCCTGAACCTGCGCTTGAAGTCGTTGTCACGACTTGAAGAGCAAGAGATCAAAGGTGAGCACTCCAAGCTCACGCAAGAGCGTCGCGAGATCAAGCAACTTCTCAAATCAGACGAGATGCAATGGGAGCGCATTTCCGACGAAGTCAAAGAAACGCGTGACGCCTATTCTAAGAAGACCGCGCTCGGCAAGCGCCGTTCGGCCTTCGCTGAAGCCCCCGAAGTTGATGTCGATCTCGACGCAGCATTGGTTGAGAAGGAACCCGTCACAGTCATACTTTCGGAAAAGGGTTGGATGCGCTCCTTGAAGGGCCACCCCGATGATCTGTCAAAACTCGAATTCAAGCAGGGTGACGGCTTGAAGCTTGCGTTACGAGCCTTCACGACCGACAAGTTGATCGTCTTCGCCACCAACGGCAAGTTCTTCACCCTTGAAGCCCATCAATTGCCCGGTGGGCGTGGCCACGGCGAACCACTGCGCCTTATGGTCGATCTGGAAGAGAACCATGATTTCTCCGCCATGTTCGCCCATGAGCCCGGACGCAAACTTGTCGTTGCAGCAACCTCGGGCCATGGCTTCATCGTGCCGGAGGACGAGGTCGTCGCGTCGACACGCAAAGGCAAGCAAATCCTCAACATCTCAGAGCCCGACGAGGCCTGCGTCTGCGTTCCCTGCGATGGCGATATGGTCGCCACCGTTGGCGAGAACCGCAAGATGCTGATCTTCCCGCTCGAAGAACTAAATGAAATGACGCGCGGCAAAGGCGTGATCCTGCAGCGCTTTGCTGAAGGCAACCTGTCCGACGTGCGCATATTCCGCAAAAAGGAAGGCCTCTCCTGGCTCGACAGCGCCGGCAGAACCTTTATTTTGCCGTGGTCCGACCTGAAGGACTGGTC
>JABFRJ010000086.1 GCA_013141255.1 Hyphomicrobiaceae bacterium | reverse complement strand
CGCAACCGGGCGGCCAATCATCTCGTTGTGCGTGCGGCCGGCCCAGTCGGTCCACTTGATCGGCAGGGTGACTGTTTGTTTGAAGGCGACGTCGGCCATCTCGGCGGCAATGCGGCGGATGGTTTCGGCTGAGACGCCGACTTCGGCGGCGACGGTTTCGGGGGCGAACTCTGTGCCCAAATAGCGTTCGGCCATAAGTTGGAAAACGGGCACGGCCTTGCGGCCATCGGCAAGTGTGAAGGTGCCGCTGAGCGCGGGCGCGATGTCAATGCGGTCGGCGCGGGCGAGAGTGTTCGAGGTTTTATCCCAGGCCAGAATTTTGCCGTCGGCGTCGCGGGCGAAGAGTCCGTCGTCCTTGTCGCCTTTGGCTTGTATGACGAGGTAAGCGGTGTTGGTGTAGCGGATCAGGTAGTCGAGATCGATCTGATTGGTGCGGAAGAGTTCGTGGATTAAAGCGCCGACGAAGAGGCCGTCGGTGCCGGGTTTTACGCCCAGCCATTCATCGGCGATGGCGTTGTAACCGGTGCGGACAGGGTTGATCGATACGATCTTAGCACCGCGCTTTTTAAGCTTGCCGAGGCCGATTTTGATCGGGTTGGAGCCATGGTCTTCGGCCACACCGAAGAGCATGAAATATTTGGCGTGGTCCCAATCGGGTTCACCAAATTCCCAGAACGAGCCGCCGAATGTGTAGAGACCACCGGCGGCCATATTGACCGAACAGAAGCCACCGTGGGCTGCAAAATTTGGCGTGCCGAACTGCATCGCCCACCAGCCGGTGAGCGACTGTGATTGATCGCGACCGGTGAAAAATGCGAGCTTTTTTGGATCGCGCGCACGGACGTCTCCGAGCCATTCGGTTGCGGTATTAAGTGCTTCTTCCCAGGAGATCTCTTTGAACTCGCCGGAGCCGCGTGGGCCGGTTCGGAGCAGAGGATTGCGAAGGCGCGATGGCGCGGTGTGCTGCATGATGCCTGAGGCACCTTTGCCGCAGATCACGCCGCGATTGACGGGATGATTGCGGTTGCCGTCGATGTAGCGAACTTTGCCGTCTTTCAAGTGCACTTGTATGCCGCAGCGACACGCGCACATGTAGCAGGTGGTGGTTTTAATTTCATCGGCGATGGGGAGCGAGGTGGCGACTTTGGGTTCAGCCGACAACGGAGAATTCGATGTTGTTCGCGTCATGTCGCCTGTCGCGGCTCATCGGCCGCTCCTTGAAATGTCTTTTGAACGTGAAAAAGGATCGCAATGGTGGTGCGATCCTTTCTACCTTGATGACTAGTGCTTGATGTCGATGATCATGATGTCACGACACGGTGATTTTTTGCGTGTCGTTGATGGTTTTGTTGGCGTCGTCGGTCCAAGTGGTGACGAGATCGCCAGATTTGTCGGCTTTGAAGAAGAACGCGACGTAGGGATTGGCCGAGGTGCCGGATCCAAGCTTGGCACGGAAAACTTCAACACCGTTGAAGGTTGCGGCCACGGTGTTGATGATATCCTGTGGAATAGCTTTGCCTGCGCTATCTTTGCGCAGACCGTTTTCCATCGGATGTGAAATCAGCGTCTTGACTTCAAGCACTTCACCGGCTTTGGCGGTGGCGTTGACTTTGACGCGGGGTTTGGTGAGTTCTGCCATGGGTGTGTCCTCGTCTCTCGCTTAGCCGCCGCATCCGCCAATCGTCACCTTGACGGCGCGCTTGGTCATGAACATTTTGCCGTCGCTCATTTCAGCGATGGCGACGATGTCTTGTGTTTTGGCAAGCCGCATACGGCTTGATGCGCTGGCTTTGCCGGATTGTGGTGAGAAATAGTAGCTGCCAATTTCGGCGCGTGGATTGCCTGGGGCAATGACATGGACAGCTTTGACATGATCAGCCGCCGTCATCGGGCTTTCGACCGTGAACGAGAATGGCACGGTGTTGCCGTTTTCGGCGATTTCTGGAAGGTCGAGGGCGACTTTGCCATCGGCAGGTTTTACGTCTTTGGTGATGGCCTTGATCAACTCTTCGGCTGTCGGCACAGGCGTTTGCGCTGACGATGGCGAGGTTAATGCTGCAAACGCAGCCATCGCCGTTGATCCAAGAATGAAATATCGACGGTTGAGTTCGTTTAAATGCATGTCGGCAGACATTGTTGCCTTCCTCCCTCTAACGCTTGGTCGTTTTTCGCTCCACGCGGCGTGTCCAGTTGCCTTCAAGTAAGATGAGGGCTGCTGACCTCGCAAGACTGCGATGTTGTTTTTTGATCTCGCACGCGTGAATGTTACCGGCTTGGGGTGACATTATCATATTAGAATGTTTGAATGCAATTGGTTTGGGCTCATGCATCAGTAGCAAACTTGAGGCGTTGTTGACGCAGGTGGATTTGATCTGGACTTGGAATATCTGGGACTATTCGAGCATTTAATAGGGCGATTTATCTCGCAGTTGCGAACATGTACCCTGTCTTTATTACGCATGATATTTTTCGCGCCTCGGCATTTGGCGCGCACCACCCGCTGTCGACGGCGCGGCAACCGGCTGTGGTCGATATATGTCATGCCCTTGGGTGGCTGGACCCGATGCAGATGGCTGTTGCGCCGCAAGCGACTGTCAGCCAGCTGGAGCGGTTTCACATCCGCGGTTATGTGCAGGCGGTGAAAGAGGTGTCCGAGCGCGGCGTGGCGACACAGGACCAGCGTGTGCGCTTTAATTTGGGGTCGATGGAATGCCCTGTATTTGCTGGTGTTTTTGATCGAGCGCGGACGACCGTTGGTGGAGCAGTTCGGTCTGCAGAATTGGCGCTTGATGGGGCGGTGGCCTTTTTCCCTGCAGGGGGGACGCATCATGGGCGGCCCGATCGTGCGTCTGGCTTTTGCTATTTCAATGATCCGGTGTTTGCGATCTTGACCTTTCTCGATGCAGGATTGACGCGAGTTGCGTACGTTGATCTCGACGCGCATCACGGGGATGGTGTTGAGGCAGCATTCCAAACGGACTCCCGGGTCGTCTTAGCATCGTTGCATGAGGATGGCCGTTGGCCGGGGACGGGCCGTCTTGAAGATACGTGTGACGGGCGCGCGTTGAATGTGCCGTTGCCGCGTGGGGTTACGGATACTGAGTATCAAGCCATCGTTGAGCAGGTTTTGTTGCCGTTTCTGGCGCAAATGCGCCCGCAGGCTCTTGTTTTGGTGATGGGGGCAGACGGACTTAAGGGGGATCCACTGTCGTCAATGCAACTGATGAATAGCACTGTGTGGCGCGTGGCCCAGCAATGTCTTGATATCTGCTCACGTGCCGTCGTGTTGGGCGGTGGTGGGTATAACCCTTGGACGACAGCCCGACTTTGGGCCGGGTATTGGGGGAATTTGGCGGGCTATCCGTTACCGTCAAAATTGCCGGGTGAGGTGAGTCGAATTTTGTCGGAGCTAACGTGTGACTTGGTCGACGACGAGGATCATGATCCGATGTGGTTTGCGCGGCTTGATGATGCACCAATTGATGTTCCAGTGCGCCGCGACGTCGAGCAATTGATTGAAAAATTAATGGTGCGGGCGCGCTAATGTTCAACTGGCTTCGGCGATGAAACGGTAGCCTGCATCTTTGCGTTCGACGCGGCCGAGGCCGGGGCGGATTAAGTGATAACCAAGGATGCGGGCCCTGTCGGTCGCAAGGCGATCAAGCAAGGCTTTGCGCATGGTGGCGGCGCGATCGGGTTCGTGATCGGCGGCGGGGCGCCAATCGGAATGGGCGAACGAAATTACGGGATGGATAAGTGCGTCGCCCAGGATGATTAGCGGTTCGGGGCCTGCAATCTCAAAAGAAGTGTGGCCTTGTGTATGGCCTGCAGTGTCGATGGCGCGGATGCCGGGGGCTACGTCTTGGCCGGGTTTGAAGGTTGATAGTTTGTCTTTGAGTGCCGTTAGATTACGGCGTGCGCCGGGTACGAAGTTGGCGCGGTCGGTGGGTAGTTTGGTTGCTGCGTCGGGCGAGAGCCAGAGATCAAGCTCAACGGCTGCCATCATGTATTGAGCATTGGGGAAGCGGATGCTGTCGTCGAATTCGTCGATTGCGCCCCAGAGGTGATCGGGGTGGCCGTGGGTGAAAAGGACTTTGGTTACCGCTTTAGGATCGAGGCCAGCGGCTGACATGCTGTCGCCAAGTTTGCCGAGACCGTCGAGGAAGTTTGGGCCCGCGCCGACGTCGATGGCGATCAGGTCGGAGGTGGTGCGGACGAAGGTGACGTTGATGGGCTGCAGGATGCGCGATTTCGGCAATCCGGCGGCCAGGAGTGTGGCATCGACTTCAGTGTCTGTTTTATTGGCTGCGGCGCCGGCAGCGGCCACGTCCATATAGCCGTCGAACACGCTGATGATTTCAAAGGCACCGTGCTTGGTGCGATGGAATGATGGTGTTGGCGTTTGGGCTGTAGCCGGTGTGACACTCGCGGCGAGGAGCGATGCGCCGCCTAATAGGCAGGCGCGGCGGTTGACGTGCATTTTGGGTCCTTAGTCATCGATCTCATCGGCATCTAGTTCTTTGTGGCTGCAGCCTTTGGTGGTTTTGGGAGCGTGGCGAAGTAAGCGGCGAGGGCTTGCATTTGGTCGTCATCCAGCGATTGAGCAACACTTTGCATGGCGGGATTTGGACGCGAGCCGGATTGGTAATATTTCATGGTCTCGACAAATTCGGCCACGTCCCAGCCGGTTATTGACGGTATGCCTTTATCTTGCCCGTCGGCTTTGTGGCACGATGTGCATTCGCCTGCGAGGTGCTTGCCATAGGCAATGGGATCAGCGGCACTTGCGGCCGCAGTTGAGATTGCCAGATATAGCCCTGCTGCCACGAGTGTCCGGTATGGCACCATGTTCTTGTCCTCCTCCCCGTTCCCGGTCTGCGATCTTATGTTTGATTATTCGAATGATCGCATGTTTTCCCAATTGGGCCGGATCTTTGACTTTTTTTCAAGACCAAAGGTGGTTCAGCGCGAAGAAAAAGACAAGGTTTTGAGAAATGCAACAAGTGCTCGGCGCTCGTTTGGGGTGAGTCCGAGTGCATTTTTGAGCTCGCTGGCGAGGGAAGGTCGTTGGATGCGTGTGCCATTGTAGTGATCAACGACGGCCTCAAGCGTCGGCAATGAGCCGTCATGCATGTAGGGGGCTGTCTGGGTCAGTTGCCGTAACGACGGCGTTTTGAATGTGTGCGGTGCAGCATTGCTGCCTGGGATCGCGCCGCGCCCGAGATCTGTGGAGGGGAGGCCGGTATCGTGGAATTTGTCGTCGGTGAAGCGCCATCCGCCGTGGCAAGCGATGCAGCGGCCTTTGCCACTGAAGATGCGAAAGCCTGTGGCCTCTGATTTGGATAGGGCCGTCGTGGTGCCTGAGACCCAGCTGTCAAAGCGTGTGTTGGGTGAATTTAGCGAACGCTCGTAGGTGGCCAGACTTTGGAGGACCGTCTCCGAAGTGATTGATGGGCGCATGGAGAAGGCACGATCGAATGTGCGCCGATAGTATTTTTGTGCCGCTAAGCGCGTGACGGCATCGGTTAGAGGCAGGTTCAATTCGCGGGGATGTTCGAGAGGAACGCGGGCCTGATCCTCCAAGGTTGACGCGCGTCCGTCCCAGAAAAAAGAGTTGCCGTAGCGGACGTCGTAAAGGGTTGGTGTATTGCGGTCGAGCGGAGTGCCGTCGTTGCCGCGTGCGCGCGGTCGGCCATCGGTGAAGGCGCGATTGGGGTTGTGGCAGGTTGCGCACGACATGGATTGATTGCGCGACAACAGGCGGTCGCGGAACAGGCGCGCGCCTAAAGCTAGACGCGCTTTGGCGTCGGGATCACTAGCGGGTGAGGTGAGTGTGGGGCGTGCGAAGATGCGCTTCAAGGTGGCAAGGTCGGGCGTCTGTGCTGTAGTGTCGGGGGTGTATGATACGGTCATTACAACAAGGACAGTGAGGCCCTTGCTGAATTTTGGAACTTTATATGTTTGCCGTGCGCCGCTAGGTGCCGGGGCCTGCGTCGAGCCCGACTTTGTCCACCAATTCGGACGCGCGTTTGCGATATTTTGCAATGTCGGCAAGTGGCCTCGGATCGGCTTTGAGTTCTCCCCAGGACCGTACGCGTTTTGACGGCGTCACGCCACTCGCAACAGGGTATTCGTGGTTGCGTTCGGCATACACCTTTTGGGCGTCGGTTGAGGCGAGATACTCGATAAATTTGACGCCTGCATCTTTATTGGGTGCATTTTTGGCGAGAGCAGCGCCTGAAAGATTGACGTGTGTTCCCCGGTCGGTGGCGTTGGGGAACAGAACTTTGACGCTTGCGGCCCACTGCTGTTGTTCTGGACTTTTGGTGTTGGTTTGCATTGCCCCCATGTAATAGGTATTGCCAACGGCCAAGTCGCAGAGGCCGGAGTGGACGTCGCGGACTTGTTCGCGGTCGCCACCTGCGGGTTTGCGCGCAAGGTTTGCCTTGAGGCCGCGCAACCAGGCTTCGGTTTTGTCTTCGCCGTGTTCGGCGATGATGCTCGCAATCAATGTGACGTTGTAGGGATGTTGGCCGGAGCGGATGCAGACTTTGCCGCGCCATTTTGGATCGGCGAGGTCCTCGATGCGGATGTCGTTTTGGACGACGCGATCTTTGTGGGCGTAGATGACGCGTGCGCGGCGGGTGAGGCCGAACCAGTGGCCCTCGGGATCGCGCAGTGCTGCTGGAATTGATTGGGTCAGCGTTAGCGAGGTGACGGCTTGCGTTATGCCGGCATCTTTTGCCTGTAGTAACAGGCTCGATTCGTTGGTCAGCAGCACATCGACGGGACTGTTGCGGCCCTCGGCTTGCATGCGTTCGATGAGGCCGTTTGGGGCGAAGACGACGTTGGCCGTGATGCCGGTTGCGGCCTTGAAGCCTGCGACGAGGGGCTCGATCAATTGTGGTTCGCGGTAGGAGTAGATGTTGACCACGGCATCGGCGGCGGTGGCGCTCATTGTGGAGGCGACGAGTAACGTCGTCGTGGCAAGTGTTGATGCAAGTTTCATTGTCACGTCGCGGCGACGGCCGCTCCGAATTGTACGTTTCATGGTGTGCTCCAATAGCCGGGGGTCAAGGCCCCGATATCGGTTGATCGAAAACCGCAACGGTTGCACCAGCTGTGGCAGTGCGGATGCGGCGACTGAGCGGAACATTCCGACCAGCACTGACAGCAAGATCGTTTCGTTCATCGAGTGTCAACTGCGCATAGACGCATGTTGGAATTAGAATTTTTCCAAACTGCGGTGTGTTAACTGGCGACGATTACATTGGCATGGAATAGCGGCTCGCGGAGCGTTGCCCCAGTGAAGGTTGTGCCTTCTTCAAACCAGGATTTTGGTGCGGGCGTTCCCCACAAAGTTTGGCGGCGCGGATCGCGCAGTGACCAGCGGATTGGCTCGTGATCGGGGTCCATGGTTTGATAGTCTGACGTATAGATTTCGGTGCGATGTCCGTCGGGGTCGCGGACATAAAGAAAGAATGCGTTTGAGATGCCGTGGCGGGCGGGGCCGCGTTCCATGTTGGCGAGGTAACCGGTTGTCGACATGAGGTCGCAGAGATGGATGATGTGCATTGCGGTTGGGACCCAGTAAGCGATGTGATGCAGGCGGGGGCCGCGACCGTTGGTGAAGGCTAGATCGTGGACGTTGCCTTTGCGATGCATCCAACCGGCGGCGATACGACCATTGGGGCCGTCTTCTTCTGCGTACTCGGTTAGGCGGAAGCCGAGGGCGGCATAGAAGTCGAGTGCACCTTGGACGTCGGGCGCAAAAGCGTTGAAGTGATCAAGGCGTTGGGGGTGAACGCCGCGATAGTGTACATATTTTTGCAGCAGGTTTTCACGTTTCTCCATGGCGAAATTTAATTCAAACGGTAAGCCCTGTGGGTCTGTGAAGTGCAGCGTTCGACCGTGATAGGGGCGTTCGACGAATTTGTGAACAATGCCTTTGGATTTACACCAGGCGGCGGCCTTGTCGATGTCATCTTCGCTTGCGGCTTTGAAGCCGAGGGCGTCGCAGGTGGCGGCGCCGCGTTTTTCCAGAATGATGGAGTGGTGCTGGCGTTCTTCGACACCTCTGAGATAGATCGCGTCTTTGGTTTCGTCTTCGACGTGGAGGCCTAAAGTGTCAGCGTAGAATGCGCGGGAGCGCGCGAGATCTGTGACGCCAAAGACGACGTAGCTTGAGCGCACGATATTGAAGGGTGGATTGAAAATGTGGGTTGGGACTGGCATGGGCGTTGCCTCTGGTTTGAAATTGATCGATCAGAGTGTGGGCCGCCCCTCACCCTGCCCTCTCCCCGCGGGCGGGGAGAGGGAGTTCAAGCGCCGAGTTTTGGGA
>JABFRJ010000447.1 GCA_013141255.1 Hyphomicrobiaceae bacterium | reverse complement strand
CCCCTTGCCCCTCCCCACGTTGGGGGAGGGGTTAGAGCGGCGTCTCGATGAGAAGCGTACTGTCCGCCGCCGCATCTTGGATGCCTCCCTCCCCCCACTCAACGCTTCTTTAACCCGAAGCTCGGTAGGGTTTGAGGACTTGCGTGTGCGTCGAGCGGCCGGGGGATGATCCTGCGTGGCCGAAATGGGCAATTCCGTGCGCGGCAAAGATCTCGGCTACTTCATTTCTGGTTTTGCGCTCGCGACCATCGCGGGCGTGGTGCTGCGGGCGAGCCCGGCCAATGCGCAGGGGGTGTCAGAGACCACGATACCCAAGGTCAATCAGCGGGTGCAGACCTCGCGCGGGCAGGATGTGTCGCGGATCGTGCGCACTGTGCCACAAGTTGCAGAGCCCGCTGAGGCGGCACCCAGTGTTGCAGCTGCCGTGCCGACGCGGCGTGGTGATGGCGACCGTGATGTGCTGCCCGAGGACGGCGAAGACCCGACACGGGTTGCGCAGGCCCGCGAACGCCAGGACGGCGATCCCGAGCCGCTGATAGCGCCGGGCGCAGAAGCTGACGGCGACATCAACGTGGCCGCACCAGTGGCGGCGGCTGAAGGCACAGAGTCGGTGGCGGGAGACAATCGCTCGCCCGAGGACCGCGCTGCATTTGAGACGCCGGCAGCGGGCTATGACGCGCTCGCCTTTCAGATCGAGCTTGATCCGGCGACAGATCGACGGCCTGCACGATTGGCGCGTTTCGAGCCTTACACACCCAAAGGTGTGCGCGCGGGAAGTTGGGTTATTTTTCCGGAAATCGAGAGCGGCTTTTCGGCGACCAACAACGCCTTGCGCGGGACGGATCGGCGCTCGGATTTGATCTTTGACGTGCGGCCAACATTGCGGGCGGTGACGGATTGGAAGCAGCACGCGATTGATGTGAAGGCGTCGGGGTTCTTGTCGCAGTATCGCGAAAATGATTTTGCCAACGAGCGGGCGTATTTGTTTGAGGCACGCGGCCGGTTTGATTTGGGGAAGCGGACCAATATCGAAGTGCTGGGCGTGACGCGGCGCGATCCGGATAGTCCGTCAGATGCGACAGCGGCGGACAGTATTCGTGGGCGCGCAAATTTTGTGACGCAACAAGCGGCCATGGCATTGAACCATCGGTTTAACAGGCTTTCCGTGCAACTGCGCGGCTCGCTGACCGATGTCGAATTTGACGGCGGCGTGACCAATGCAGGCGTCTTCCGCTCCAACGCTGAGCGCAATTCCGTGCAGCGCGATCTCAGCCTGCGAGCAGCTTGGGCGTTTAAACCAACGCTGTCGGTGTTCAGCGAGTACGCGCTCAATGATCGCCGCTTTGCCGTAGCGCCGTCAGATGGTGTCAGCCGCGACAGCGACGGCGACCGCATTCGCTTTGGTGTGTCGTTTGGCAATACAGCAAAAATTTGGCGCGGCGAAGTGGCTGTCGGCTACGGTCGACAAAACGGGAAAGACTCGCGTCTCACTGATGCTGCCGGTGTCATTCTCGACGCCAACTTAGCGTGGCGTCCGAGTGAACTGACGTCGCTGTTGTGGTCGGCGCGTTCGGACTTGGGCACATCGACGGACGTTGGCAAATTTAACTCGAAGCAGCAGCTCTATGGCGTCGAGCTTCGGCATGGGTTCCAGCGCAACTTGATCGGAATGGCGGGTATCAAAACGCAGGCGACGGCGTACGAGGGGATCTCGCTGAACGAACGGGAGACGACGGCGGAGATGGGTCTCGACTACTACGTGTCGCATGCGGCGAGCGTCAGCTTGCACTATCAGCATTTGTGGTTCAATAGCTCGGCTGCGGCTGCGGACTATAGCGCCGACACGGTGCGCATGGCGTTTAAATACAAGCCATAATGGGGCCTCGCACGGCGCGTGCTTGTTTTATTCATCCTACGGGACGCCCCTACTCGCCGATTCTTATTTGCTGGTTTAGGGTGACTGATTGTTGCCCTCACCGCGAACGCCCAATGCTCACGCTGCGTCAGATCGAAGTTATTCGCGCCATCATGATCACCGGCACTGTCGGGGATGCCGCTCGGATGTTGAACGTGTCATCGCCGGGCGTCAGCCGCGCCATGAAGCACGCGGAGAGCACGCTCGGTTTTAAGCTGTTCCATCGCAAAGGCGGGCGCTATACGCCGACGCTGGAAGCGAAAGATATTTTTGCGCAGGTCAACAGCGTCTACGACAAGGTTGAAGACCTGCAATACGTGATTGCGAAATTGAAGAAGGGTGAGGACGTGGCGTTGTCTATCGGCGCAGTGCCGAGCCTCGCGACTGTCATGGTGCCGCGCGCGATTGCAGATATTCGGCGACGGTACCCCGATCTCTCTATCGCGCTCGACATTATCAAGGTCGAAGATGCGACGGACTATCTATTGATGGGCAAAGGCGAGGCGGTGGCGATGAGTTATCGCTTCGATCATGCGATGCTATTGTTTGAGCCGCTGGCTGAGGGGCAATTGAAATGCGTGGTGCCCGTTGGTCATCCACTCGCGAGCCGCGCGGTGGTCAGCGTCAAAGATATTGCCAAATATCCGTTGATCGGCATTGATCCGGGCGACCCCTATGGTCGGATCATGGCGCGACATTTCCATGAGGCCAATCTCGATTACAATGTGATTGTGCAGGCGCGATTTGGCTTCACCGTTGCGGCGTTGGTCGAACAGGGTCTCGGCATCGCGGTGCTCGATGAGTTTACAATCGCGGCGCGCAACTGGCCGGGAACGGTTGCGATCGATATTTCAGAACCGACGAAGTTTCAGACGTACATTGCCAGCCGCAAAGATGCGACGCTATCGAGTTACTGCACACGTTTTGTGCAACTGCTGCGAACACACATGACGGCTAAACCTCGCCCTGCCACCGTGCCGCTGAAGCCGTTAAAGCCGCTCATTGAGACGCGGCGGGTGGCTCAAAAAAAATAACATTAAGTTACGCCCTTTGCAAATCTTGGTCATTGACGCACGCTGGGCGGATGGGCAGGAGTGAGAGACCAAAACCGCATAAAACGTGCGGGCAAGCCACGCGATACAAATAAGAACACGCTGCGGGCAAGGGGACGGAACAACGACAAGGAGTTTTCACTGATGAAATTCAAAGGTTTACTGCCGTTTGCTGTAGCGGTATCGCTGGCGGTTCCGGCCCTCGCGCAAGATATCAAGATCCCGAACATCATCGAGCTTTCGGGCGGCGGTGCCACCGTAGGCAACAACTGGAAAAACGGCTCGTCGCTCGCGGTTGAAGAGATCAACGCCGCTGGCGGCATCTTGGGTAAAAAAATCGCGCTTGAGTTTGTCGACACGGCATCGGATCCGGGCAAAGCCCGCGCTGCCATCCAGCGTGCACTCGACGACAAACCGATGGCCATTTTCGGACCGATCTACTCGGGTTCGGTCAACGCCACGCTCAAGCTGACAGCTGAAGCAGAAGTGCCACAGATCATTGGTGGTGAAGCCGCCAACATCACGGCGCAGGGCTCGAAGTACATCTTCCGGACCTCGTTCGGTCAGAACGTGTCGATGCCGAAGATTGCCAACTACATCCGCGATGGCGTTAAGGCCAAGTCGGTTGCCGTTGTGTTCGTCAATAATGACTTCGGCAAAGGTGGCAGCACCTCGATCATCAAAGAGCTCGAAGCACGCGGGATCAAGGTTGCAGCCAACATCTCGACCGAAGCTGGTCAGGCAGACTTCGCCGCCGACGTGGTCAAGGTCAAGGGTGCCAACGCGGACGCGGTGTTCATCTATCTCAACGAAGAAGAAAGCGCGCGCTTCTTGATCGAAGCTCGCAAGCAGAACCTCGACAAGCCGATGCTTGGTGAGACCACGCTTCTCGGTCAAAAAGTGATCGACCTTGCTAAAGAAGCGGCCAATGGCGCCAAGGGCCACGTTGGTCTGACGGTTGATGCACCGATCCCAGCGGTTCAGGCGTTCGGCAAGAAGTTTGAAGAGAAGTATAAATACAAGAGCGACCACAACGGCATGAAGGGTTACTTCGCGCCGTACATGTTGAAAGCGGCCGTCGAAAAGGCTGGCAAGTGGGATGCGAAGGCAATTGCAGCGGCGCTGCACGGCCTCACGATCACGACCGACAAAACGCCTGGCATCTTGATCGAAGGCACCTGGGATGACACCGGCGAAATCGACCGGATCTCGTTCCTGGCCGAAATCAAAAACGGCAAGCAGGTCATCACCGAGACGCTGCCGAAGCTGAAGAAGTAATACCTGATAAAGACTTCGGCGGCAGGGCGACTTGCCGCCGATTTTAAAAGTGCGCCCTTGCAAATATGTGTTTGCGAGCGACCCAGTTTTACTCTTTTTCACGGATGGGCCGACCCTATGGCCGATTTTCTACAATTGCTGATCGCCGGCATTGCGACTGGCGCGATCTACGCGCTGGCTGCTATTGGTTTTACGCTGCTGTGGCAAACGTCACAAACGATCAACTTTGCGCAGGGCGAATTTGTAATGCTGCCTGCCTTCTTCGCGCTGGCCGCGATGAAATGGGGCGGAGCGCCGTTCTGGCTCGCGTGCCTGGTTGCTGTGGCGATGTCGCTTCTCATACTCGGCGTCGCTTTCAAGGGACTCATTGTTGATCCGTTGATCAAGCACGGCGCGATGCCGCTGGTAATCTCGACAATTGGCTTGTCGATCTTCCTCAAGGACGGCGTCAAAGATGCCTACAGTGCTGAAGCGCAGCCATTCCCAGCGATCTTCCCTGATCGTTTGATTGAGATTTTGGGCGTGAAAGTCTCGTTGGCACAGATCGGCGTGCTCATCATTGCCTTCGGTGTGATCTTCGTGTTGCAGTGGTTCTTGGGCGGTACGCGCATTGGTCGGCAGATGCAGGCGACGGCACAGAACCCAACTGTAGCGCGTATCCTTGGCGTGCCGGTTGAGCGGATGATCCTCTACACATTTTTGATCAATGCGGCCTTGGCTGCCATGGCGTCATTGCTGATCTCGCCGATCTATCTGGCCAAGTTTTCGAGCGGTGAGACATTGGGCATGGCGGCGTTCGTTGCGGCCATCGTCGGTGGGTTCAATCAGGTGCGTGGTGCGATTGCGGGCGGCATCATCGTCGGCGTGCTGGACAATATGGCAGCGGTTTATGTGTCGACGGCGTATCGACAGGCTGTGCCGCTGGTGCTGTTGGTGCTTATCATCTTATTCCGACCACAGGGTCTGCTTGGCCGTAAAGAGGAGCGCGCGGTATGACCCGTTTCAACGCACTCAAAACTCCACTTATCGTGTTGGCATTGGCACTTCTCATTTTGGTGCCGGCGGATCTTACGGGTTTCGGCATTCCTTGGGGCGGGCTTAAGCGTTATGGGATTTACATCCTGTCGCTATGGCTGGTGACGTCAATTGCGGCGATGGGGGTCAATCTCATCGTCGGATACGCTGGACAGGAAACACTGGCGCAGGCGGCGTTTCTCGGCATCGGTGCGTTTACATCGGCTCTGCTGTTGAAAGCGGGCTATCCGTTCTTTGTCGTATTTTTGCTGGCTGGGGCGCTGGCGTTTTTGGTCGGCATTGTCCTCGGCTTTCCAGCGCTGCGCGTGCAAAAGCATTACCTTGCGTTCGTGACGCTGGCGTTCACTGTTTTCATGTGGCTCGTGATCCGCAACGAAGACTGGTTGACGGGTGGCGTGTCGGGCATGGATGTGAAGCGTCCGGTTATTCTTGGTGTCAGCACCAAGCCCGGCTTGACGTTCTATTATCTGATCCTGGCTATGACCGCGGTGCTGACGTTTGCGCTGAGGTGGATTCTCAACAGTCCTTGGGGTCGTGCGTTCACGGCGCTGCGTGAAAATCCGATCCGCGCTGAAAGCCTTGGCATTGACGTGCGCACCTACATCTTGCTGGCGTTTGCGATTGGCTCGGCCTATGGCGGCTTTGCTGGCGCGCTTTATGCACCGCTGGTGGAGTTCATCGATCCGGCGCCGTTTGCTCTTGGGCCGTCGTTGCTGTTCATGCTGATGGTGGTTGTCGGTGGCGCGGGTTCGTTCGCAGGGCCGTTCATTGGAGCAGCGGTTGCGGTGCTGTTGCCTGAATGGCTACGGTTCGCCGAAGGGCTGTACCTGATCATCTTCTCGGTTATCGTGATGTTGATGATGGCGCTTTGCCCCACGGGTATTGTCGGCTTGATTGAACGGATCTTTACGCCTGCGCGTCGGCCGCACGCTGACGACAAGGGCCCAGTGCTGAAGGAGGCCAAGTGATGAGCGCTCAGGCTAGTAAGCAAGGAACGGGAAAGACAGTTCTGCAGGTCAATGATCTGGCGAAATCGTTCGGCGGCGTGCATGCGGTGCGCGGCGTGACGTTCGAGGTCAAGGAAGGCGAGATCTTGGGTTTGATCGGTCCGAATGGATCGGGCAAGTCGACGCTGTTCAACTGTATTCTCGGGCAATTGCCGCCGACGCGTGGTGACGTGATGGTGGATGGTAAGTCAGTGACGGGTTTGCGTCCGTCGGACCTGAACCTGCTCGGGATTGGGCGCACGTTTCAGTTGTTGCAGGTGTTTCCGCAGCTGACTGTGCGCGAGAACCTGATTTTGGCGGGGCAGGAGCATAAGGGGTCGCGGCTCAAGCGCTTGTTTGGCGCGGGCGATGCAGGTCTGACCGGCGACGCCGAACGTATGATCGATTTCTTCCGCCTTGGGCATCTGAAGGACGAGAAGGCGGGCGGGCTCTCTTACGGTCAGCAGAAGTTGCTTGATTGTGCCATGGCGTTCATGGCGGGTCCGCGCTTGGTGTTGCTGGACGAGCCGGCGGGTGGGGTCAACTTGACAATGTTGGCGAACCTCAAGGAGCGCCTACAGGCGATCAACAAAGAGACCGGCGCGACGTTTGTCGTGATCGAGCACAACATGGAATTCGTGATGTCATTGTGCACGCGCATTCTGGTGCTGGCGGAAGGCCAGATCATCGCTGAAGGGTCGCCCGACACCGTGCGGAAAGACCCGAAAGTTATTGAAGCCTATCTCGGTCATTGAGGTCATCATGACAGCCAATGCGAACACTCACCAATCAGGCGACGCACTGTTGCTGCTGAAAGACGTTGTCTCCGGTTACGGCAAGATGACGATCTTGAACGGCACGACGGCCGCCATCCGACGGGGCGCGATCACCACTGTGATCGGTCCCAATGGTGCGGGTAAGTCGACCATGTTTAAGACCATCTTCGGATTGTTGCCGGTTAGAACCGGCACGATCACGATGGACGGGAAAGAGATTACCAATTCATCGCCTCGACAGATGTTGGACATGGGCGCGGTGTTTATTCCGCAGGGTCGCAATATCTTTGCTGAGTTGACGGTGAAGCATAATCTTGAACTCGGCGGCGTGGCGCTGTCGGACCAATCAGGACTGGGCGACCGCATCGAGGATATGTTCACGCGGTTTCCGATTTTGCGCGAGAAGGCGAACGCACAGGCGGGTACGTTGTCGGGCGGGCAACAGAAGTTGCTGGAAGTGGCACGCGGGTTGTTGCTCAATCCGAAACTGATGCTGGTCGATGAGCCGTCTATCGGCTTGTCGCCGCTGATGGTGCAAGAAGTGTTTAGCATTTTGATCGATCTGGCCAAGAAGGGCGTGACAATCCTGTTGATTGAGCAGAACGCCAAACAAGCTTTGCAGATGTCTGATTACGGGCTGGTGCTTGAACAGGGCCAGGCACGCATCGAAGACACGGCGAAGAATATTCTCAACGACGCGCGTGTGGCGCAATTGTTCCTCGGCGGCGGTATGGCGCCTGCTGCGGCGGCAGCGCCTGCGCACTGATTGACGATCTGGAGACAGCTGATGAAGATGTCGATTGCAACCGTGTCGCTGAGCGGTGGCCTGCAAGAAAAACTTGAGGCTATCGCTGCGGCTGGGTTCAAGGGCGTCGAGATTTTCGAGAATGATCTGCTGTCATTCAATGGAACGCCGCACGACGTGCGCAAAATGGTGAATGATCTGGGGTTGCAGATCATCGCTTTCCAGCCATTCCGTGACTTCGAAGGCATGCCCAAAGAAAAGCGCGAGCGAACATTTGCGCGCGCCGAGCGCAAGTTTGACTTGATGGGTGAACTCGGCGCGGACTTGCTGCTGGTGTGCTCGAACGTGGCGCCGGATTGTCTGAGCGGGATCGATCGAGCTGCTGCGGACTTACGCGAATTGGGTGAGCGGGCCAAAACACGCGGCATTCGCATTGCCTTTGAAGCGCTCGCTTGGGGTCGGCACATCAACGACTATCGCGATGCCTGGGAAGCGGTGCGCCGCGCTGACCATAGCCACGTTGGTTTGACGCTCGATACTTGGCACACGCTGGCACGCGGCACAGA
>JABFRJ010000392.1 GCA_013141255.1 Hyphomicrobiaceae bacterium | reverse complement strand
ATCAAAGGGAATTGGGGCCGCGTGCGCAAAAACCTTTCTCAGCGAAGGCTGCTCGGTGACGTTGGTTTCGCGCGATGCGGGGCGACTCGAAGCGACACGCGCGGAGTTAGCATCGCTTGGTGCGGTTGATGTGTTTGCTGCGGATTTGTCACGTGCAGAGGAGCGAGCGCGCGTGCATGCGGCGCATCCCGATGTCGATATTCTGGTCAACAACGCGGGCGCTATTCCAGGCGGCGGATTGCTTGACTTGACGATGGAGCGATGGGCGGAGGCGTGGAGCCTGAAGGTGTTCGGTTACGTGCATATGACGCAGATGTACCTCGGTCGGATGAAGGAACGCAAGGCGGGCACCATAGTCAATATCATCGGCACGGCGGGTCGTAGTCCGCGTTACGATTATGTGTGTGGCGCGACGGGGAATGCGGCGCTGATGGCGTTCACTGGTGCTGTGGGTGGGCAATCGGTCGACTGGGGTGTGCGGGTGTTCGGCATTAATCCGGCGGCGACACGGACGGATCGTATTGTGCCCTTATACAAGGCGCGGGCGAAGGCTGCGTTTGGTGATGAAAATCGTTGGGAGGAATTGATGGCGGGGTTGCCGCTTGGGCGGATGATTGAAGCGGATGAAATTGCAAATGCAGCTGCATTTCTGGCGTCGTCGGCGTGCGGGTATGTCAGCGGGACGGTGCTTGACGTTGACGGTGGTGGGCACTATCGGGGCAAGTAAGTTTGTACGGAGCAAGGATTTTTGAGATGAGATATTCAGTTGGTCGGGTTGCTGGCTTGGCGCTGATGTTGGCTGTGTCGGGTGTGATCGGTACGGTCGATGCGCAGAAAGCGCCTGGACACGATCCCGAGCGGATTGCGGCTGCCAAAGAGCTGTTTGTTGCCATGGGAGCAGAGCAGCAGTTTGATACTGTGATCAAGACAATGCTTGGCGGGTTGGCGGCGCAGTTTAAGCAACGGCAACCAGGCGCGGCCAAAGACATCGATGATGTGATGGGGCGCATGGCGGAGAAGTTCATTGCGCGCAAATCTGAAGTCACTGACATGACGGCGCCGCACTATGCGGAAGCGTTCACTGTGGCTGAAATCAAGCAGATCACAGCATTCTATAAATCCGAGATTGGCAAAAAGCTCGTTCAGGAGCAGCCGGCCATCATGCAGAAATCGATGGTGCAGGGCATGCAATGGGGACAGCGCATTGGCCGCGAAGTGGAGCTCGAAGCGCGGCAGGAATTGAAAAAGCGCGGTGTGGATTTGTGAGGTTAGCGGGTCGTGTTCGCTGCGTTGCAATCTAAGGCGCCTCACCCAAGTGAGGGCGTTTTGACTTCTGATCGCGGAGCCCCCTCTCCCTTGATGGAGAGGGGAAGATCCGCGTTTGTCGCTGTACTTCTGAATTGGATGACGGTGTATTTGATTGCGTGTATGTCCGCTCACTCATACCGTTCGGGCATGTACTGATCTTTGGCGAGGTCGAAGAAGCGGGTGTACATGCCTTCGAAGCCGAGCTGGCAGGTGCCGACGGGGCCGTGACGCTGCTTGCCGATGATGCACTCGGCTTTACCTGCAACGGCCTGCATTTTGACCATCCATTCTTGGAATTCTGCAGTGCCTTCGGAGGGCTTGGTGCGCTCGATGTAGTACTCTTCGCGGTAAACGAACATCACGACGTCGGCGTCCTGCTCGATCGAGCCAGATTCGCGAAGATCTGAAAGCTGTGGGCGTTTGTCTTCGCGTTGTTCGACCTGACGCGAGAGCTGAGAGAGCGCGATGAGCGGCACGCTCAACTCTTTGGCGAGAGCCTTGAGACCGGTGGTGATTTCGGTGATTTCCTGGACGCGGTTGGCTTGCGAGGATTTTGATGAGCCCGACAGCAGCTGCAAGTAGTCGACGATCAAGACATCGAGACCCTTCTGACGTTTGAGTTTGCGGGCGCGGGCTGCAAGCTGCGCGATGGTGATGCCGCCGGTCTGGTCGATATAGAGTGGGATCTGGCTCAAGCGTTGAGAGACATCGACCAACTTTTTGAACTCTTGCTCTGAGATCATACCGCGGCGGATTTTTTCCGACATGACTTCGGCTTGTTCAGACAGAATACGTGTGGCGAGCTGTTCGGCGCTCATTTCGAGTGAGAAGAAAGCGACGACGCCGCCATCATGCTCGGAGCTATCTTTGTCGAGTTCGGGGCGTTGCTGCCACGATTCGTAGCGCGCGTTGGCGACGTTGTAGGCGATGTTGGTGACGAGAGCGGTTTTGCCCATCGAGGGACGACCGGCGAGGACGATCAAGTCAGAGCGCTGTAAGCCGCCCATACGGCCATCGAGGTCGCGCAGACCGGATGAGATCCCAGAGAGACCGCCGTCGCGTTCGTAGGCTGCACCGGCCATTTCAATGGCTGTGCGGAGTGCGTCGTTGAAGCCGACGAAGCCTTGGCCGAATTTGCCGTTTTCGGCGAGGGCGAAGAGGCGGCCTTCTGCCTCGGTGATCTGGCTGTCGGGGGGAGCGTCTACGGGGCTGTCGTAGGCGGTGTTGTAAATGTCCTCGCCGATGGTGATCAGCTGGCGGCGGATGGCGAGGTCGTAGATTGTTTGGCCGTAATCGCGGGCGTTGATGATGCTGGTCGCGCTGGCGGCGAGGCGGCCTAGGTACATCGGCACCGTGAGGCCGGCATCGATCGGTTCGGAGTTGTCGAAAAAGGTCTTGAGGGTGACAGGGGTCGCTTGCTTGCCCGCTGCGATCAACTTGGCCGCGGTTTCGAAGATCTGGGAGTGGAGCGGGTCGAAGAAGTGTTCGGTCTTGAGGAAAGCTGAGACGCGGTCATGGCATTCGTTATTGACCAGGATGGCGCCGAGAAGGGCTTGTTCCGCTTCAATATTGTGGGGGATGTGCCGGAATGGTGTAGCGGGGACGGAGTCGGTCCGTTGTGCCGCGACGGCGTCGCGGAGGGAGGCGGCGAGGGCAGTTGACGAGCTCATGGGCGTATCTGTCCGGTCTTGCAGTTAGGCGGTATTCTTGATGGCGCTTTGGGCGCTGGATTTGAGGCGACGCTAACTGATTCGGGGGCGTGCAAGGTGGGGCAGTGGGGTTTCCACGTGAATGGTCCCCGCTATCAACAAATGTGCTGAGGCAACTTAAGAGCGGTCTTGCATGTGGCTTTTGAGCCGACGGCTGTGGACTGATCTAGTGTGGTGGATGATTGCTGGCGCACAACTGCGGCGTTTACCAGACGCGTGGAAAGCTTGGCAAAGTTGTCCCCGCTCATCCCAGCCATGAGACACTGAGGGCATGACCGCAGTGATGCGCCTCAGTTCTTTGACATTGTGAAATTGCGCGGGCGCTCCCTTGGTCGGGGGCTACCTTAAGCTGCTGCCTGGGTTCGATACATGGCCTCGATCTCAGGAGCGTATTTTTTGTTCACGAACGACCGCTTCAATTTCATCGTCGGGGTCAGTTCGTCGTCTTCGGCGGTCAATTGCACGTCGATGAGGTGGAAGCGTTTAATGGTTTCTACGCGCGCGAAGTTGGTGTTGACCTTTTCGATCTCTGACCAAATCAAGCTTTGGACCTCCTTGGTGCGGCAGAGGCTGGCGTAGTTGGTGAAGGGGACGTTGAGGTCTTGGGCATATTTTTCGACGTTCTCCTGATCGATCATGATCAGGCAGGTCAAATAAGGCCGCTTGTCGCCAATGATCACGGCGTCGGAGATGTAGGGTGAGAATTTTAGTTGGTTTTCAATTTCGGACGGGGTGATGTTTTTGCCGCCGGCCGTGATGATGATGTCCTTCATGCGGTCGGTGATTTTGACGAATCCCTCGTTGTCGATCTCACCGACGTCGCCGGTGTGGAGCCAGCCATCTGAATCGATGGTCTCGGCGGTTTTTTCCGGTTGGTTCAAGTAGCCGGCAAACAGGAAGTCGCCTTTGAGCAGGATTTCGCCTTGTGGCGAAAGCTTGACCTCGCCCCATGGGACGATTTTGCCAATTGTTCCAAGCTTGATGCGCTCGCGTGGCATGGCGGTGGCGACGCCGCAATTTTCGGTTTGGCCGTAGACCTCGTGCATGTTGAGGCCGAGCGCTAAGTACCAGCGCACCAAATCGGGCGAGATTGGTGCCGCGCCTGTAACAATGAACTCGGTTTTGTCGAGGCCGAGCAGTCGGCGGATGTTGCGAAGGACAAGGCGTTGTCCGATCGCGTTGGTTGTTGCGAGCAATGGACCTGGGCTAGTGCCTGCAAGTTTATGAGCTGCGACTTTGTAACCGCGATTGATGGCCCATTTGTAGGCGAGCTTTTCGAGCTTGGTCGCATCTTTCAAGGTGATCATGACGCCTGAATAAAATTTTTCCCAGACACGCGGGACAGCAAGGAACTGTGAGGGTTGCACTTCGCGAATATTATCGGCAAACGTATCAGGGCTCTCGCCATAGTTTTGGACGGCGCCTAAGGCGACGGAGGCGTAATAGCCCCCAATGCGCTCGGCGATGTGGCAGAGAGGAAGGAACACGAGGCGTTCGCGCCGCTCGCCTTGTGGGAAAAGGTCGTTGGCGTGACGCATTTGACAGGTGACCGATTTGTGCGTGTGAACGGCGCCCTTGGGTGGTCCTGTTGTGCCGGATGTGTAGACGAGAATGGCCATATCGTCTGCCTTGCGACTGCTGACCATGGGGTCCCAAAGTTCTGGATGTGCTTTTGCGTGTGCTCGGCCGAGTGCTAAAAACTCATCGAACGAGACGACCATTGGGTCGTGGAATTCGTGCAAGCCTTCCATGTCGAAGACGATGATTTTTTCGAGTGACGGGCAGTGCGTGCGCGCCGATAGGATCTTGTCGAGTTGTTCGTCATCTTCGACGAAGACGATTTTGGTTTTGCTATCGTTGATCAGGTAGATGCACTGTTTTGCGCTGTCGGTCGGGTAAATCCCGGATGAGACGCCGCCGGCACAAAGAATTCCCATGTCGGCGTAGACCCAATCGGCGATCGTATTGGCAAGAATGGAGGCCACATCGCCGGGCCGAAAACCGGAGGCGTGTAAGCCATAGGCGCAAGCCTTCGATTTTTCGAGCCACTGTATCCAAGTCGTTGGCCGCCAGATGCCAAAGTCCTTTTCACGTAAGGCCACAGCTGACCCACGCTTTTCGCAGGCCAGCAAAAATGATTGCGTGATGGTGTCGGCAACTGTCAGCGTGGTCGATGATGACATTGGTTTGTCCTGGCGGTCGGCTTAAAATGGGTTTTGCGGATTAGGCGGCCTTGCGTTGGCCATAGAAGGACGTTCCGCGCTTCGCCATATCCCGCAGGAGGGCATTGGGTGTGAAACGCTCCCCGTGTTTGGCCGCGAGTGCGTCGCAGATTTCGACGAATTTGGCCGCGCCGATCATGTCGATGTAACTCAAAGGGCCGCCGGTCCATGGTGCAAAGCCCCAACCTAGGATAGCGCCGATGTCGGCGTCAGCGGGATCGGTGACGACGCCTTCCTCAAAGCAGCGCGCGGCCTCGATGGCTTGCACAACAAGGAGGCGGGTCTTGAGGTCTTGAGCTTCGGGTTGAGCGTTTGCGCGCGGCGCCAATGTAGCAATGCCCGGCCAGAGTTTTTTCTTGGCGCCTGCTGGGTAGTCGTAGAAGCCCTTACCGGCCTTCTTGCCGATGCGCCCGAGGTCTTCCACCATTTTTTGCAAGATCGTTTCTGACGGATGCGATTTATACGCGTCGCCGAGGTCTTTTTTTGTTTGGTTGCGGACGCGCCAGGAGAGATCGAGCGCGACTTCGTCGGTGAGCGCCAGGGGTGGCATCGGCATGCCGGTCATCTTGCCAGCGTTTTCGATCAATGCGGGTGCGATGCCTTCGGACAACATGGCGATACCTTCGCGTGTGTAGGTTCCGAAGCAGCGGCTCGTGTAAAATCCGCGACTGTCATTGACGACGATCGGCGTTTTTTTGATGCGCTTGACGTAGTCCATGGCGGTTGCGAGCGCCACGTCGCCGGTCTTTTTACCTTTGATGATTTCGACGAGTTGCATTTTGTCGACGGGTGAGAAGAAGTGCACGCCAATGAAGGTCGAAGCGTCGCGCCAAGCATCGGCAAGACCGGTGATCGGGAGTGTTGACGTGTTGGATGCAAAAATTGCGTGGGGTGGAAGGAGCGCTGCGGCTCGTTTGGTCACCTCGGCTTTTATAGTACGATCTTCGAACACGGCTTCGATGACCATATCGCAGGTTTTGAGGTCGTCATATGCGGTTGTTGGGGTGATCCGCGCGAGTACCTTTGCCTTGTCTGCCTCGGTGGCTTTGCCGCGTGAGATTTGCTTGTCAAATAGCATCGTTGTGTAGGCCTTGCCTTTGTCGGCGCTGGCTTGAGTGCTGTCGATCAAGACCACATCGAGGCCTGCGCGCGCAGAGACATAGGCAATGCCTGCGCCCATCATACCAGCGCCGAGGATTGCGACTTTATCGAGCTTGGCGGCTGGCACGGATTTCGGACGGCTTGCGCCTTTGTTAGCTTTTTGCATGTTGAGAAATAGAGATCTGATCATCGCTGTTGATACGGGGTCTGACATGACCTTGGCCATATACCGCGCTTCGATGCGGAGGGCGGCATCAATCGGCACTTGAATGCCTTCGTAGACAGCGCTCATGATGGCGGTTTGGGCTGGGTAGTTGTTGTAGGTCTTGGCGTGTAGCATTGCATTGCCGACGAGGAATGGCATCTTTGCGGCCCCGTGCGGCAAACCACCGGGAACTTTGAAGTCTTTCTCGTCCCAGGGTTGAACAGCTTGACCGCCGCCTGTGATGTAGGCGCGTGCTTCTTTTAGTAGATCGACGGCGGGAACGACACGATGGACGAGTCCGGTTTTGAGCGCGGTTTTGGGATCGAGCGATTTGCCTTCTAGCAAGTATGGCAGCGCCACCATGATACTCATGAGGCGTGGCATTCGTTGGGTTCCGCCAGCTCCAGGGATGAGGCCGACTTTGCTCTCGGGGCAGGCAATCTGGATTTTCGGATCATCGGCAACGATGCGATGATGGCACGCCAGTGTGACTTCTAGTCCACCGCCCATGGCGGTGCCATTGATCGCGGCAACGAAAGGTTTGCCGCCCTTCTCGATTTTGCGGAACAGTGTGTTTAGCCGCATCATACGGTCGTAGATGGCCTTCTGCTGGTCTTGCAATGATGTTGCTGCGCCTGCGCCGCCAGCGGACTGGCTCTCCATCATCGACAGGTCAGCGCCGGCGATAAATGCGGGCTTTGCCGACGTTACAATCACGCCTTTGACGGATGCATCGGCTAGAGCGTCGTGCACTGCTTGTTCATATTCGCCGATGCTGTCCTGAGAGAGGACATTCATCGTACGGCCTGGCATATCCCAGGTGATGGTCCGGACGCCGTCAGCGCCGGTTTCGATTTTTAGATTTGTCATGTCAGCCTCGATCTCATACGCGCTCAATGATGGTGGCGGTGCCCATGCCGGCGCCGACGCAAAGTGTCGCGAGACCTGTGGAGAGGTCGCGACGTTCTAATTCATCAAGCAAGGTCCCAAGGATCATGGCACCGGTCGCGCCGAGTGGATGGCCCATGGCAATGGCACCGCCGTTGACGTTGATGCGGTCGTGCGGGATTTCCATAAGTTTCATGTAGAGCATGACGACGGCGGCGAAGGCTTCGTTCAATTCCCATAGATCGATATCTGAGGTCTTCATGCCAGTGCGTGCGAGCAACTTACGTGTCACTTTCTCTGGGCCCGTCAGCATGATTGATGGCTCTGACCCAATCGAGGTGAAGCCTCGAATGCGAGCGCGTGGTTTTAATCCAGCGCGTTTGCCAGCTTCCTTGCTGCCGATGAGGATGGCGGATGCACCGTCAACGATGCCTGACGAATTGCCTGCGTGATGGACATGCTCAATGCTTTCGATTTCCGGATAGCGCTGCAGCATAACGCTGTTGTAACCGGCTTCTTCACCCATCTTTACGAATGCGGGCTTTAGAGAGGCAAGTGATTGCATGGTTGTGTCTGCCCGCATGTGTTCGTCATGGTCGAGCAATGTCTGACCAATGATGTCTTTCACGGGAACCACTGAGTTTTTGAAGCGAGCATCTTTCCATGCGGCCGCAGCGCGGCGTTGGCTTTCGACGGCGTAACCGTCGACGTCGGCGCGGGAGAACCCCCACATGGTAGCGATGGCATCGGCGCCGATACCTTGTGGCGTGAAGTAGCTCTTAAATGCGATTTCTGGATTCATGGCCCAGGCGCCCGCATCTGATCCGAGTGGAACGCGGCTCATGCTTTCGACGCCCCCACCAATTGCGAAGTCTGATTGTCCGGCCATGACTTGAGCTGCTGCCATGTTGACCGCTTCGAGGCCTGAGGCGCAAAAGCGGTTGATCTGCACGCCGGCGACGGTTTCGGCGTAATTGGCATTGATAACGGCAACGCGAGCGATATC
>JABFRJ010000120.1 GCA_013141255.1 Hyphomicrobiaceae bacterium | reverse complement strand
GTTTGGCACCGCTTGGCGCACCGCATTTTATGCTGCTCTTGTCCTTCTTCTTGGCGTTGTCACCAGCGAGGCCTACAACCTGATCACGACTGCAGAAACGACGATGATCTCGCGTGCCGAAGCGATCGCGCCGATCTTGAAGCAGGCTCAGAAGCGCAGTGATGCGTTGGCGGCGCTTGCCAACCTCGAAAAGAGCGAACCGAAAACCGCACGTCTTGCGCTCGCCAAGGCCGCTTTGAACGATGCAAGGTTGCAGTCGACAAATCCGGCCGTTGAAATCGCCACCAAGGCGGTTGAAACTGCCCAGGGTGCAGTCGATGCCGAAGCAAAGAACATCGGCTGCAAAAAAGAGTGCTGGCGCAAGCAAGACGTTGCGGACACCGCCCGCGCCGATCTCAAAGCCGCACTAGCGCTCGCTGCAACCGAGCAGACCCAGCGCATTGCTACGGCTCAATCCGAAGTCGTAGCGGCTCTAGCTGACGCGGTTGCGGTTCATGCCGCTGCTATCGCTGCTGCCAAGGCTGTCGTCGAGGCAAACCCAGCGCCGCCAGTCAGCCCAACGATCTTTGCCGACAAGACCGGCTGGGCAGATTGGGCGGTTGATTTGCTCGTGGCGTGCCTTCGCTCGGTGGCGCTGAATGGCGCTGCTGCCGGACTGATCGCATTTGGTTCGATCGGGCTGAAGAGCCTCGCACCGTCCGACGAACTGTCCGCCGTCCGGACGATGTTTGAAAAGTCGCTTCCGGACGAAACGGACCGTCCGACGGTGGCTGAGGTTATTGGACGCCGCAACGGACCGTCCGGCAAGGGCGGACCGTCCGGTCGCCGCACTCCGGACCGTCCTGCACCTGGACCGTCCGGAGGAATGAAAAACCCAGTCAAGGCTGCTGTTTTTGACGACATCATGCAGCACCTGGCGGACGGACGGACGATCCCGAGCCAGCAATGGTTGGCGGACAAGCACCATAATGGGAAGAAGACGACGATCTCAGAATGGATGATCGAATGGCGCAAGAATGGTGTGATCCCGGCCGGAACAATCAATGGACGGTGCAAAGCAACTGTACCAAATAAGGTTACCGCTTAACCCGACCGTCGATTTGTCGAAAAAATGACGACTAGCCCTCGGCGTTCATGCGCCGGGGGCTTTTTTTTTGCTTTGCGCGCCGCACATGCCGCCGCCACCCCTTAGATCCCTTGACGTGCCGCACGTATTCAAACGCGTTCGAATCCGGCATTGCGGTGACGATACGGCGGACCGCGTTTGGGTCTCCAGGAAACGAAATGCGGTCGCCTACCCTTACACCGAGCAAAGTAACATTCGACATTATGCGCCCCGGGTCGCGGCCCCAGTCAACCGGCACTGTCTGACCGTTTGAAAATGACAATTTCAACCCTCCCCGTTACACGTTCAACGACCAGTTCTTTGCCGTCATCGATAAGCACACCTGCGCTGTCGCGCGCATACCGATAGATGACCCCATATTTGTCATCCGCAGTCGTGCAGTCGTTCTGCTCGACACCATCAAGCAGAACGCGAACGTCGTTTCCCGCGTTTCGCAGTTCAGCATATGGGATTTGGCCTGGGTCACCGTCAACGATTGAAACTCGCATCTTTCACCCCTTTGCAAAGTTCGTGGTTGGCCGGATTAGGCCCCAGGCCTCAAGCTGCCCAACCGCTGCATCGACGCCGGCGGCAACGGCGCATGTTCCGCCGGCAGCTGTGATCTCGGCCATCATTGCGTCCTGGGCATCACTGGTACGGCCACCCTTTTCGCGCTTGAGCTCGAGGCCGTAGGTGTGCCCATTGGCAATCAGGATGATATCCGGAACCCCGGCGCGCACGCCCAGGCTTTTCATAATTGCGGCTTCGTGCTTCGACCTGAACCCGCCGTTAGGGACGGCGAAGAATGTCACCCCTGGCTTCCGGCGGTAGCGCAGATGGTTGATGACCGCGCCTTGCACGATGTCTTCGTGGTGCACCTGTTTTTTCTTCTGCTGCTTCATCACACCTTCTCGAACAGTTCTGGCGAAGCAGAGATTGCCGCCTTTAAGACTTTGTGCATTTCGGCATCGCTGATAGGGGACTCGCCACCGCCGAACGATGCTGCAAGCACTTTCTGTGCCGCACGAACAGCAGCGCGGGTCAGTTCGCGCGAACGCGGCACGGTTTCAACGGGTGAGCCATCGCGACCAATGTAGCGGTCCGCGGTCGTCTGGGCTTGCCGGTTCATTGCGGCTGATCCATTGCGACCCGTTGCACCTCAGTGCCACATGCCTCTGGCAAATCATACCCCAGGCGCACCCGGAGACTGCAAGCCCGAATGAAATCAGCCCGCGCCTGGATCATGTTCGCTGTTGCCATCGACTCGGGCGACGGTCTGGCGAAGATCGAAGCAATGCCGATCGTCAACAATGCGACAACCGCGACTGCGGCGACCGTGTTCGGGTATCTCGTCACAGTAGCGTTCCTTGTGCCTCGGGTTTCGACTGTTTGGCCTTTGTCGGCTGTTCGGGCAGCATCCAGCGTGCCGGTTGCTGAGATTCTAAGTGGTCACCAGCGGCCCATTTGAAAAACCCTAACGCACCCTTGGCCAGGACAAATTCGCAAGCCACGGGCTTACGTAGCAGCAGGCCGACCGGCCCAAAGAACCACGGGCTGAACTTATTCCCGTCACCGCCCGGCATATCGCGATTGCGGACAATATCCTGAACGATGACTGAGCCGATAATTCCGCCCCGCTGCAACTCAATCGCGGGGGGACAGGTGACGCCGATCGACGCCATGAACGCTGCTGCTTCGTCGTACTCGGCGCGAGTCATGCCCTGGGAGGCGTGAATGGCAACGGGGCCGCGATAGGTCATGCCTGGGTTCGTGCGTACCCAATCGCGGTTCTCGACGTTCTTGCCAGCATGTATGATCGCCCAGGCCCAGGGCTGCCTTACGGATAGCGCTAGCAGCGGAAGCGATTGCGTCATTGTGTGAACTCCTAGCGGTTAGAACAATATGCCTTGAACCGGTTGCGCGGCTTTGTGCTCGACGTCCTGCAGCGCCGGCGCCGGTTCAATCGTCATCGCGACACCGAACACCGTCCCAACCAATCGATGCCGACCGAACCCGCACCAGACGTTGCCGACGGACCGCCCTTGACCTCGACTGTCGAGGTTGTACGTCTTGATGCACGCCTCACATGCCCAGATGTGTTTCATGTCGAGACCTTGCGCGCACGCTGCTCGCTAATGGGTTCGCCGGTCGTTTCCCACCGGCTCAGTTCAGCCGGGGTGCAGCCAAGCGCGATAGACGCCGTTAAAAGAGACTGCGATAGCGTGATCCGTTCGGCACGCATCGCGCGGCCAATCTCGATGCGCTTCATCTGCTCATCGGTCACAGACCCCGTGCCGGCGCAGACGAGACAGTCACGATTTTCGACAGAGTGTTTCGAAATATCGGGCCCGCGATTGATGAACGCAACGCCCCCGCCAGCCCCTCCGCAACGAGGGCATTTGATGGTTCCCGGTTTCGACAAAGCAGTTTCAATATCGCTCTTCAGTTTTTGTTCATCGTCGTGATGCGAGAACTTCGTTCCAACGAACACAAGCGAGCGACGCGCCAGCTCCTCAAACAGTGCGATGCGCGCAATGGCGGCATCATGGATCACGCCAAGGCCAGACAACTCTGGCACACCAGCCGCCTTCGCCAATTCCTTTGATGCGTGATCAAAACTCATTCGCGAGGTTCCTCTTTGATCCATGCCGGTGGAAGGCCCAGCGCCTTGCACGCAGCGTTGCTGTAGCCGTACATTGTCATTCCCTCACCCTCCCAGCGCGGCGGCGACGATCTGAGCGACGCGCCACGCAATGCCGCACGATACGCCAAGCATCACGGCGACGGTCAGGAACCGGACGGCCAGCACCGTGCCGATCCAAAACCCCTCAGCTGCATCCTCACGCCAGCGCCGCCACTTCCAGGCGCGGCGCTGCTCTTGTTGCCATTCGTACATTTCAATTCCCCCTTCCGTATCGCAGTCCGGGCACCCGCTGATCACACTCCGGCAAATCACGCACATCCATCACACCCCCAACATCTCTGCCGCAGCATACCGGGGCACATTGCAGCGCATTGGCTCATCGGCCTCCGCGAATTTCCGGCGCCGGAGAGCGCGGCATATCCCGCGTGTCAGCTCGTGGCCGTTGGCGTGCCACCACAGCGCGTTTATCATTTGCGGCATTGTCGATCTCGGCCCGCGTGATACGAGCAGCTCGTCGCATAGCGTTGCCAGTTCAGCGCGCCACAGCAGATGCAGCGCGCCCGATTGCAACGCCCTTTGATGCCGCAACTCGGGTGACTTCCACCCGTTCTCACCGAACGGGCTGCGCCAGCGTTCAGGATAGACCCAGACGGTTGCGCCAGCGGCCTCCGGTGGCGGCTCCAGCAGATAGTGTTTGCCGTCCGTCCTGCAATAGCCGGCTGCATGCACGTTGGTTTCCTGCTCGATCAGGTGACACTCGTGGATGGCGATGATCGTGTGGTGTGCCACAGCCAGCATGGATTTGATCTGCTTCGGCGCGCGATCCATCTTGTCCTTGGCCGACTTGATCTCGACCGCGATGATTTCAGCCTCATCGACGGCCACCACGTCGAACCGGTTCGGGCCGAATGACCCGCTGTTGACCTCGTGGCAGATGCGCGCGTTCGGGCGCAGCAGGCGCAGGCGTTCAACGACCGCGGTTCTAATTTCGGTTTCGGCATCGCTGCGCACTATGCCGCCTCCAACGTCCGTTCAATTTCATGACGCGCGCCGCGATTATCGCCACGAACCATGAGGTCGTGCGCGCGTTCGAGTGAGTCGACCAGATCGTCATAAGCTGCCGGTACTTCAAAGCGCTGGGCTTCGCGTTTGCGACGTTGGGTGTCTTGGTTTGCAATCAACCACTGCCGCCACTGCCAACGAACGTAGATACCGACGGCTGCGATCTCGGCACCAAAGAGCAACACGAACCCCGCCGCATTCATTGCGTAGCCGATAGGCTTGCCTATTGCTTCGATCCCAACGCCTTCGCGAAGCCAAGAGGAAATAGCAGCAAGCCAGTCCGACAACGCAAATGCCCAGAGCATCATCTTGAAAGCATTCGCTCCAACAATTGATAAGGCAACCAAGAACGCGACGACTGGGACCATGTTTGGGATAGCCTTTGCTATCGCTACAATCACTTTCCTTGCCTTCGACCAGACATCACGAATGGACATTTCAATATCTCCGCTTGCTAGTGACCCGCGCCCATGATCGACCGAACCGCTTCTCGGCACCGGCTGGCGTGTCAGTCGTTTCGAGCACAAACCAAAGCCCGGGCCCGCACCACCTGCGAACGCGCTCAGTGCGCAACGCGACCCGCGACGGCAACATCCGGTCGTTGAACAGCCGGGGCCTGCGCGCCAGATCGGCGAGCCGCGCATGGACGCGTTTAATTGTGGCGAGACTGAAAATCATTTGCCGCCAGCCTCTGGCGACGTTCGATTGAGGCCGAGCCGCGCTTCGGATTCGTTGATCCGCGTCTTGACGATGCCGCGAAGCTGCGAGATCCCGCCGGCACCGGAATTGAGCAAGCGCAGAACGTATCTGTGCGCGTTCAAGACTTCCGTCTCGGCAGCAATCTCGCCATCCGTCAGTGTCCTTGGTTCGATCTGGTTCATGCCGCCGGCCCACCGTTCAATTTTATTGTTTCAAGACACGCACGGCTTCAAGCGTGCGTTCGCTTTCGTCTATTCTCCGCACGCGGACTGGACATGTTGCATAGAGAAACACCAGCTCACCGGCGAGCGCCCATAGCGCGCCGGCGGCGGCGCCCCATCGCCGGTTCTTGTCGATGACCGTTGGAAAAATGTGGGCGCCGAAATCCTCCATTGAAAACGGCGTGCCGTCTTCTTTGGACAACTCGCGCGTCACCAGGGCCGTGCCTGTCAACTGGTGTTCTGGCGACAAACGCCCCCACATCCAATGATGACGCGCATGACCGTCGCGAACGTGCTGCGGGACCTCACCAAGTCCACCAAGCCTGTCGCCAGGGCTACCACCTCCGGAAGAGTTGTGATCGGCGCACCTCACCCGTTTGGCGTAGTCCGCATCTTGCATAAAGCGGGCAAGCGCCGACCGCTTATCCATTCCGAATTTGTCGGCGTATTGCTCAATCAGGTTCCGAACCTGAAACCTCTTCAGCGGAACCACCGCGCCGCGGCCGATCGTGGTAGCGTGCATCACATCACCAGATCGTGCCACGCGCTCTGGTGTTGGATCGTTCGGATTGGACGGACGTGCTGGAGCCTTGTACCGCGCGGGAGACCCGTTGATCTCTATAGATGCCTTGATCATTCTGTTGCGCTCTAAGATCTTGATCAAATAGGCATCAGTGTAATTTTGCGCGACGGCGCGCTCGTACGCCGACGCTGTAATGCGCTTTTCAGCGATCAACGCCGCAACTGCTTTCTTCATATTGTCTGTGGGCTTGAGCGTCGTCACTTACGCAGATCCCCCATGATGCAGCTTGCAATCCGCTCAGCCCGCGTCAGGGGCACGGGTTCATGCGGGCTGTCAGCCTTTTCCAAGGCGTCGAGAAGGATGGTTGCAGCGCGTTGGTTGGCCGCCGAAATAACATCGACGCATGATCCGATAGCCATGGTTAGTCGCATCTGCTTTTCAAGATGATCTGCTGTCTGCTCAGCATAACTTTGCGCCAACCCTATCAGGCCTGCGAGCTGTTCTTTAAATTCTGGAAGATCGTCGTTGTGCTGCATCGGCTGGTTCATTGAGTGGTTGCCTCCTCAAACATATCCGGCGCAGCCGCAGTAAATTTCTGAAAATCTGAGGGCTTGGTCAGGGTGTCCTTGCACCCCGGTGGTATCCAGATAAACGCCGTTTCCGTTGATGCCTTGAACTTGTCCCAAATCACCCAAGCATAAGACGTTGCTGTGGAGGCGTTGTGATCCCACCGCCCCTTCACCATTGCGACGCGCTCGACGAAGATGGCCACCGTTGTTGGCGGGGTGACCGAAAAGATTTTGTGATAGCGCTCGCTCGTCTCCAGCCATGAGGTACGCACCAAGATCGCAACACCGACGTTGGCTTCGGCGAGCGCTCGCTCAACGAACGCTTCCGCTAGATTGAATGGCGGATTTGTGATGACCCAATCAGGCGCAAATGGGCAGCGTGAAAGATCGTCGACCAACCCGAGGCGGTTCGCTACAAACGCGCCAACGGCATACCCCTTGCCGTAGTCGAACACATCGGATGCGTGAACCCTCTTGAAATATTCGCGCAGTACTTCGGCCATGTGGCCTTCGCCGGCCGCCGGTTCCAGACACGTCATCTGCCGCAGATCGAAGCGCGTTCGCAAAACGTGTTCGCAAAGCGCCCGCGTTCCGAAAGGAGGCGTCGGGAAAAAATCAAGGCTATGTGGTGGCTCCCTCCGGGTAGCCATCACAGAACTCCCACCATTCGGAATCATGCAGCCCTCGCCTTCACCGCGGATTGCGCCGCGTCCATTGCTGACCTGATGGTCGGGAATAGCTTGCCGACGTCGTGGCCATTTACTGTTGACCGGAACGTTTTATTGTTCCGCCGCACCGTTAAGCGTCCGCATGATGAACGCCATTCGTAGACGTTGTCGGGGTGAACCACCCAGCACGTCCACTTGACGCCGTGCAATTCGAATTGGGGTGCAGCGCTTCTGCGATCCATCATGCCGACTGTCGGTTTGGTTGCGGATATCGTGCCGCAACTGACTGTTTCGAGATCCGCAAGTCGCAGAATACAGTCAACCAAAACAACCCGTCATCGCAGGGTCCTACGATCCCGGTGCTTATCGGGCTTGGGTCATGAACGATAGCGCTACCACGACAAACAACCGTGTGATTGCAGCCGGTGCGGCTTGTCCCTGCGAGAAGATAGACAAAGTCGCGCCCATTGAGGTTGCCAATCGTGCTCAGCAAAACCTGATAATCGCCGTCAGAAACGCTGTATGGTATCAGCGCAGGGAACAATCCGTAGTGGCCTAGGAACACAGCTTCGCGGCGCGCGAACTCCTCGCCGCTGCAACCATCAAAAAGAAAGTGAGGGACTGCGTCCAACGGCAGATCGAGTACGGTGGCAATCGCTGCGCGGTGGCAATCGCCAAACAATCCGGCTTCCGGGTTGTGCTTTATGCTCTGGTGAACTGGTGTCATGAGGCCCCATACTGTTGGTTGTTGCTAACTGCTGTCAGTCCCGCGCCATCATCCAAGACTGCATCAACGAGTTCATCGTCCAGAACAGCCTCAATGATTTGACGGAAGAGTTCGTTGACGTTGATGCCGCGCGCCGCCGCATATTTCCGGCCCCTCACCAAATCTGCGTGTGAGAATAAAACGGTCTTGTTCGTTCCCACTCCGTGCCGCGTGCTAGTGGTTCTCGCCGCTGATGCTTCGAGCGCTGAAATATCCTTGACGGCGATGCCAATGCGACGGGCTATCTCGCTTTTCTCTACGTTTGCTGCGAGTAGCGCGCGGACCGCTTCAGTCCGGCTCGGGTAGCCGAGAGTTGGTTTTTTACCGGCCATTACAGATCACCGCCGTTTTTTGAGGCTCCTGTCGGGATGGCACGCTCAACTTCTGCCCGCAACACGGGCACTTCCCTGCCTGCACTTTCACACGGTTGCTCTTCTGGCGCCCAATCGCCCTAGCCTGCCGGAGCGCGGAGATATGCTTCGATACAACGCCGAGGGATGACACGTTCAATTCTGCGCAGAGCTTCGTAAGCGTCGGCGTGCAGCCGTCGCGCTTGAGCAGACGCATGTAAGCGTTGAACACTTCCTGCTGGCGCTTGGTGAGCATAGGCATCAGTTTGCCTTCCCGAATTGATCGCGTTGACCCAGGACGCGTGGGAACGGCTCTGCGCTTTCATTCCCACCGCGGAGTGTCAGCGATTCAACCTTGCCAGCCTGGCTGATATCGACCCCATACCCGCCTCCGGAGAAGTTATGCGGCATTGGTTGCGGCTGCGTCAGCGCAACCAAAACGGCAAAGCGCTTGTCAACGTTGACCGCGATTTGCTTTTTCAACATGTCGAGCAAGCGGGCTTCGCGTGCCAACTCTTCGGTTGCGACGACGGTCACGTTGTTGCGTTCTTTCGTTGCCAGCAGCAGCCGGTCAAGGTCGGCGGTGAACTTGTCGAGTGCAATGCTCATGACGGTTCCGTCTCCTGGGGTGGTTGTTCAGATTGACTCGGCACCAACCCAGCGCCACCAACCAGCGAACCTGTCGGCGGACGAAATCGGGCGTTTGTGATTTGCATTTGCAGCGCGCGATCGCATTCTTCCTGCGAGCGGAAGGTTTGGCGCGCTAACCCCGCAATAATTTCTGGCAGGTACTTGCAATTGCGAGCGCTAGGACGTTTTAGGACGGCGTCGCTCGGTGTGTTGAATGCCCGCAATGCTTCTGCTGAGGAAGCGACGCGCGTTTCGCGGTTTTTGGAGTTGCTGGCCTTCACCTGTTCAGCGGTGACGCCCACAGCCTTGGCGACCTCGTCGCGCCCCATTTGCAGCAAGTACGCGTTCGGGTCACGGATGCGCTTGCCCTTCGTTCGCTCAGCGTATCGCGTCAACAGGTTTTCAACATCAACGCCAAGAGCTGTGATCTCGTTCACGACGGCAGTTGTGAATGGCAATGCCAGCGCGTCCAGCACTGTCTCAGTCCCTTGCAAAGCAAGGCTTGTGGTTGGCGGACTGATGTTTGCTTTGTTACTTTTTGATTTGTTGGACTGTCTATTATGTAGTGACGGATTTACCGTGAGCGGCTGAACCGTTGACGGAAAACCCGGTTGCCGTCCTACTACATCTTGTGTCACGGCAACCGGATTTTCAGGCTGCGGTGAGAAGGCTTTTGGATCATCAGAAAACAGGTATTCCACAGGCGCATGGCGACCGGTTGCAGCCCGATCTTGAGACCTCTTGCAATACCCTCTGTCAATTAGCTCACGCACTATCCGTTGTGCTTTGTCACGTCCTACGCGGCGTGTTGCGCATAGCCATTCGAGGTTGAACGACCAATTGTCCGGAAGGCTCAATATAAATCCAAGTGCACCCGCCGCTTCCAGCGACAAAGACGGGTCTTGCAACATTGCACGCACGATCTGCGCATATGGGTTGTCTCGGCTCGCGGTCCGGTAAATTGTTTTTGGTCGTTGTAACGTCGACATTGCCCACAGTTCCGTTGGTCGCGGGCCTTGACGGAAAATCGCGTGATGCGATAACGAACGTCGTCGCCCCGCGAGGCCGATTGAACGCCTCACTGGTCTCATCGCGACCGAAACGGGTCGCGTAAACAAACGCGGAAATGAACACCCCTAGTCCCCTGGCCGCGACGCTTGAACGTCGCGCACTCAACTCACTCCTCACCTAAAAGTGGCGGTTCCTCACGAGAAGAACCGCCGAGTTAGGGAGGAAACGCCCACAAGAAGGGCAGCAACGGATCGCCGTTATCGCGCGGCGCTCGGATGCCTGCCGGTGGATTGTGGGGCAACCCACCTTTACCGCGACTCCCGAGCGCCGAACGCTACTGGCGAAACACAACGCGACTAGGAACGGGTACTGTTGAACGGTTGCATCGCAGGCCGGGAGGGTCGGGGGCCCGGTTGATCTGGGGGAAGACTTGCAACGCAACCGCTCAACGCTACCCGCACTGAAAATCAGGCAACAACTCTCAATCAATTACGCTACTGCGTGACAACAGCGCTAACCAACCGCACGTAAGCCGCCTGGCTTCCTGTTCGGAAGCCGTTGTGGTGCGGGCAGTCGATCGTCAAATACGCACGGGTCAATCGTGTACCCTCTACGCTGCGCTTCCTTGTCGAGACGAAAGTGCCATCCAGGAGGGATCTGCCCTTTTGCAATCCAATTACTGACAGCTGGCAACCCAATGCCGGCCCACTCCGCCATACCTGTCGTTCCGCCAAATGCTTTGACGACTTCGGCAATTGATGTAAGGATTTTTGAGTTCGACATGATCAATATTATTCACCTATAGTGAAGTTTGTCAACATCGTGTTTGGCGAATAGAAATCGCGCCCACAGAAGTGCAGTGTCGGGGCATGAAAAAAGGCCCGGACGAAACCAGCATGATAGAAATTGGGAGGCGACTTGCGTTGACCCGCCAGGTGATGGGGCTTCAGCAAAATGAGTTTTGCGACCGCGCGCAAATAGCTCCAAACACGTACAATCAATATGAAAATGGCAAGAAGCGCCCGAGCATCGATAACGCGATAAAGCTCTGTGACGCATACCATTTGACACTCGACTGGATATTCCGCGGAGACCCATCTGGACTTCGCTATGAGACTGCGGACGCGATAAAAGCCGTGCGGAATGCCCGGCCCTAGTCAAGCCAAGCACAAGAACAAACCAAATACAAATTTAATCTGCATTCGGAATTGTGAGTCGCGGCATGCCGCGCGCCGTTGAGCTTCAGGTGGGCTTCCGAATTTTGGCAAGTTCAAGACCCAGCGCTTTGCAGACCGCGTGCAAATCGTAACCGTAGACGTCGAAGTCAAATTCTTCGACCGTTTGAGCGGACAGCTTTCCCGCCATTGGCTTGGCACCGGTATATCCGCCGTAACTGTTTTTTGAGTTCACCCAGACGCAGAATGCTGTTGCGCCGGTCCCATCATGCCCGGAAGCAATGTCGCCGATCCGGGTCGAAGATGGGTCTTTCATTGTGGATCGAATATAGGCCGTAATCCGCAACTTTTGTTGGTCCGAGAGCACCGCCGGCGTCGTTGGCTTCAGCGCTTGAACGGCAGTCTTCTGGTTCAGCTCTTTTGTTGTTGGCTGGAACGGGTCGTACTTCTGTTGTGCAACAGGTTCAGCGATCACTGCCGGCGGGTGCTGTCCACATCCCGCCAACGCAAAATACAGAACCACAATTGACCGCGCGCATTTCATTTCAGTCCCACCTTTCCGCCTACCTCATGTCGGCTGATAGCCGCATTCAACCAACGTTGTCCAACCGGCGCGCGCAACAACCATGATCGCGCACAACGAACAACAAAACTCACCGGCAGTGAATTTTATCTATTGACGACTTCACCGCTGGTGAACTACCTTGCATTTGTAAACCAGGAGGTGCTGCGTATAACCATAGAGCCCGGCCATGCCGTTGAGCAACATCACGTCAAGCGACATTCCAACGATCGTGCGTGGTGCATCAGCGGCACGTGACGGATTGCCATTCGACCCAAACGAAACTGAGATCTGGAAAACAGCTTACCGGCTTCACTCGGAGTTTTCCTACCCCGTCGATGCGGGCAGCCTTGTGCTGCCGCCTGAGCAAACCAAAGGACAACGCTAGATGTCAGCAACCGAGCTCGCGCCGGTCGATCACCCGCGCGCGTCAACTGCCGTGTCTCGAACCACGGACAACGATCAACCTATTGAGCGGTCGGAACTCGACAAAATTTTATCCCTTGTCGAGAACCCTAATGTCGACATGGCTCGCATCGAGCAGGCCATCAATTTGATGCAGCGGGTCCACAATGAGCGCGCACGCCGCGCATTCGAAAAATCCTTTGCTGCGGCTAAGGCTGAATTTGGTCAAATCATCAAAAAGCACGGCGTTACATACCCGTCAAAAACGGGTGGCGCTGCAACATCCTACAAGCACGAAGACATCGCCGACATTGAAGCGGCCATTGGCGCGTCACTGTCAAAGCATGGCTTGAGCTATCGGTGGCAGACCAGCGCAAAGGTCGGAGAACCCGTTCGCGCAACTTGCATCGTTACACACGACGATGGTTGGTTTACGGAAACTACACTTGAAGCGGGCCGCGACGACTCAGGCGGCAAGAATGCAATTCAAAGCATCGCGTCCTCGTTGACATACCTGCAGCGCTACACCCTCCGTGCGGCATTGGGCATTGCCGTCGGTCGCGATGTTGACGGCCGCACACCGCCTGCCGAAACAGAGCCATCCGACTACATCAGTGGCGACCAGGAAAAGCAGCTTGCCCAACTGATCACCAAGACCAACACCAAAATCGCCGACTTCCTGGAACTGGGCGGGATTGAAAGCTTAGCGGACATGCACGTCAGCCAGTTTGGGAAAGCAATAACGCTCCTGAACAAAAAGTTGAACGCACAAGGCAATGCCGCAACTAAGCCCGCCACAGTTACCCATGGAGCAACACAATGACCTCGACAGCAACAGCTGACGCAATTTTCGATACCTCCAATGCTGCGGAAGTCGGCCCTCTCATTACGCTGTCGGACAAGGACGCCTATGCGGTGTTCACCGGCGGCGAGGATGCAATCAAGCCAACCCTGCACCTGATCAAGGAAAAGATCGACGCGTTCGCCGGTGACATCACCACGCCTGCCGGCCGCAAGGCCATTGCGTCATTTGCCTACAGCATCACGCGGTCCAAGACGCACATCGACGATGTTGGCAAAAAGCTCACCGATGTCGCAAAGGAAATCCCGAAGAAGATCGATGCCAATCGCAAATTCGCGCGCGACACGCTCGACAAGTGGAAGGAGGACGTGCGCGCGCCGTTGACTGCATGGGAAGCAGAGCAGAAAAAGCGCGACGACAACATTAAGGGTCAGCTTCAGGAATGGCAAAGTCTACTGACCGACGCCGCAGAGCGGTCGTCTGAAGTCATTCGCGACCGGTTGGCCGAAGTCGAGGCTGTCGAGCTGATCGAAGACAACTTTGGTGACTACCTCGAAGCGGCAATTGAAATTCGCGGTGAAGCGGTCTCCAGCCTGAAAGCGAAGCTCGATAGCGCTATCAAGCGCGAACAGGACGCCGCGGAACTCGCTGAACTCCGCAAGCTGCGTGCCGATATCGACGCGCAGAAAAAGAAAGAAGCGGACGCAGAGCGTGACGAGGTTCTGCGCCAGGAAGGCGTTCGTGCAGCCGAAGCGCGCGCAGAAGCACAACTTGCCAAGGAGCGGCAAGAAGCTGCCAAGCGCGAACAGGAATTGAAGGACATCGCGGACAGGGCCGAACAAAAGGCGCGCGATGAATTGGCGGCGAAGCAAAAGCGCGAAGCTGACGAACAGGCAAAGCGCGAAGCCGACAAAAACCACCGCGCAGCAGTGAACCGCTCGGCAATGGAAGCGTTTGTCGCCGCCGGCATCGCAACCAAGGCTGCACGCACTGCGGTCGAATTGATCGTGCGCGGTGAAGTGCCAAACGTGTCAATCAACTACTGAGGAGCACCATGTCACACAAACCAAAAGACCAAGGCGCCCATGCGTTCCCTTGCCCAGATACGCAGTACAACTACCACCAAGAAGGCATGATGATGCGCCAGTGGTACGCTGGGCAGGCGCTTGCGGGCCTACTCGCGTGCAACGACGGCGCTGGCGCACACTGGGGCGCATTTGCTGCCGACGCGTTTGCAATCGCTGACGCGATGATCGGGCACGAAAATGCAGAGCGCTCCTTAACTCAGACTGCAACGGTGACGCCATGATCGTCATCGACTGCGATCAGAACTCTCCGGAATGGTTTGAAGCGCGGCGCGGAAAAGTCACCGCGTCCAGGCTGTCAGACGTGTTGGCAAAGTCGGCCAAGGGATACTCTGCAGGCCGGGCCAACTACGCTGCCGATCTCGTGATCGAGCGGCTGACCGGCACCACCATCGAAAACATTATCACAACAAAGCCGATGGAATGGGGGAAGGAGAACGAAGACAATGCGCGGATGCAATACCAGTTTTTGACCGGGGCGCGCTGCGAACGCGTCGGTCTGGTCATGCACCCGCGAATTACAATGGCGTGCGCTTCTCCCGACCGGCTAGTTGATGATGATGGGCTATTGGAAATCAAATGCCCGAACACGGCAACCCATATCAAGACCCTGCTCGGCGGCGCTATCGATAGCGCCTACCTTCAGCAGATGCATTGGCAGTTGGCGTGCACTGGCCGCAAATGGGTGGACTTCGTAAGCTACGACCCGCGCCTGCCGCCAGAGTTTCAGCTGGAAGTCCGGCGCATTCCCCGTGACCCAATCAAACTCGCGGAAATAGAGCGCGATGTGATCACCTTCCTAAAGGAGGTCGATGACACCGTGAGCGAACTCAACGCCAAGTTCCGGCCCATCGCAGCGTAACCCAGCGCACCCAACACCCAACCAAAAGGCGAACCATGTCGCGCATTGCAAAGATCAAGTTCAAGGATGGCGTTGTTCACATCCTGGATATCAGCGGCCAAGGCTCTTCGAACGAAATCGAGACGACACATCGTATTTTCACTGAGCCACACCCTGACTTCAAGAATGCCATGTCGGCATTGGTCGAGCACGTCCGCACCATCCTCGAATGGCCGGTCAGCTACGCGATCGGCGCTATTCGGATTGGCGGCGTGTCGTTCAGCATGTCCGAAGACAGCGGCGTTGAAGGCGCAGTGATCAGCGGCTTAGTTGATCTGAAGACTTCGCAGTCGCCATTCACGTTCAACACACCGCACCTGCCTTTCGATCAATACAACGAAGGTGGCACCGCTCCCGTTATGCCTGATGATGCGATTGAAGCGCTGGAAGAACTGCGCCGGGAAGCCCGCGCATTCCTGAAGGGCAAGCGCACTCAAGGCGATCTCTTTGCCACCGATGCAGACCAGCCGGCGCCGGCGCACTAATTGAACATCTATCGGATACAACTTCTGAGGGCTCCCACATGACCATGAAATCAGTCCCCTATTCGAGCTTGTCCGCTCCGGCCGCCATCAATGCTCGCGAAGCCGACGGTTACAAGGACGTTGACGACCTGGCCGCGCTGATCGATGCCAAGGGCCTACTGCAGCCGCTGATCGTTCGCGAAGTCAGCAAGGGGCAGTTTGAGGTCATGGCTGGCAAGCGCCGCTATCACGCAATCGGCAAGCTGATCAAACAACGCCGCTGGGCTCCGGAACGCACCGTTGATGTCAATATCCGTGACGAGAATGATGAACAAGCCCTCGAGACATCGCTGATCGAAAATATCGGCCGCAAACCCATGCACCCCGTGCAAGAGTTTGAGGTTTTTGCCCGTCTGTTCAGCGGCGGCGCCAACGCAGGGGCAATTGCACACCGGTATGGCGTTACAACAGCGATTGTGCGGCAGCGGCTTGCACTCGGGTCGCTGGCGCCGGCCATTCGCAAGGCATGGCGCGACGGGAAGATCAATGCCGAAACGGCTCAAGCGTTTGCTCTGTGCCGCGATGCCAAGAAGCAGGCCAAAGCATTCAAGGCCTTCGCAGACCAAGGGTTCATCTCGGCACAGCGGGTGCGAACATATTTCACTCAGGACCGCGCTAAAATCAATGATCCGCGGCTGCTGTTCGTTGGTATCGACAAGTACAAGGCCGCCGGCGGCAAAGTCGTTGAATCCTTGTTTGATAACGACGGCTACATTGAAGATCAGGACCTTCTGGATCAGTTGGTGGACGCTCGTCTCACAGAGCGCTGCGCCGAACTTGTCGCGGACGGCTGGCAGTTCGCTGTTCTTGGGTCAACGCTCAAGAGCGGACAAATCTGGTCATGGCCGCGCATTGAAGGTGCACGTAAGGCATACACACCAGAGGAAAAGGTGTTGGTTGCTGAACTTAAGACGAAAATCGACGCACTCGAGAAATCCGACAATCAAGATGATGATGCTTACGCTGACGCGTGCAACGCGCGCGATGCCATCGAGGAAGCAGCAGCACTTCGTGGGTACACCAAGGCGCAGAAGGCACAAAGCGGTTGCATCCTGACTATTGACGGCGGCGTTGTTGAAATCCGGCATGGTGTCATCCGTGATAAAACGCCAGCGAGCAAAGCGGCCGACCCCGGCCAACGCGGCAATACGGATGGCGATAGCTCGACGGCGGACAGTCCTGAAGACGCGGGGGCGCACATCAGCCAAGCCTTATTGGCTGATATCACAGCGCTCCAAACTGCTGCCGTAGCTGAGGCGCTTGCACAAAACCCGCTCTTAGCAATTCGCGTTGCTGCGGCCGCACTTGCTCCGGTGCCGGCAGGCTATTACGGCACGAGCCCGGTGCGCATCACGGTTGACGGCATGGCCAAAGACAGCGGCCAGTCTGCTGACGACACGGATGGTGATGACGACGGCGGCGACAATGGCGATGTTCAGGTGCTGAAGGGGTTTGCTGCCGCCTTTGAAGCTATCCCACAAAGCAACGCTGCAGCAACTTTGGCACACAATCTAGGTCGCGCGCTCGATCTACGTCAGTTGAACCACAAAAAGCCGGATGTCACCGCCGTCGATGTGCTTGTCGGTTCGTTGCCCGGCGCAGTCTATCTCAAGGCCATGCGCGCCAACTTCGATCCCGTCGATTATTTCAACAGAGCCTCTGCAAAAGTCGCCACCGCCGCGCTGGCTGAAATGGGTATCGCAATGACAGACAAAGCGGCCAAAAAGCCGGTTGTCGCCAGTGCGGCGGCGCAGGGGGCTAAAGAGCTTGGATGGCTTCCCGTAGAGCTTCGACACCCAGTTTACGCGCTGTTCGGCACGAAACGGCCGAAGGCCGCCTAGCTGTAGCAACCAGATATTTTTGAGGCAACTGCCATGACGGAGAAGTTGGAACCGCTCGATGCTACTAGTGAGCTGTCACCGTTGCGGGCAGCGGCCGGAACCACAGCCGCCAGAACGAACCAAACGTTGCCAATCTGGACAGTCTACCAGAGCCCGCGCGATTTCCCAGGGAAGTTCATTGCCCGTCTTTTTGTTATCAGCCGCGGCTACCCTGCACCAACAACACTGGCAGTTGTTGGTGACAATTTAGACGACGTCCGGAGGTGCATCTCAGCAGGGTTGTTCCGCACTGTTCGGTGGAAGGACGATGATCCGTGCATCGTTGAAACGTGGATTTGAAATTGCAGGTCACAGGCCAACAACGGAGTCTCTTCCGGAGTGATGGTTGGTTTAGCAAGACAACGGCAAGCAAGTGGGGACAATCATTATGATCAATCAAAATCAGGAAGAAATTTCGCAGAAACCTGATGTTTCAGGCAGTTGTGGCGTAGCGTGGTCTGTCGATTTGGCGGCCTTGCGTAGAGCCTTCAGAGACGAACCTGATAGCGATGGAACCGTTGCTGTCTGGATCGTTGATGCGCCTTGGGCGCACCCGCTGTGGCACAGCTACGCTATTGTCATGCTGCACTTGCGGCCACTTTCTGGCGCCTCATCACCTAACATTTATCTCGAAGGCGCCACGCATGAAGTCTGGGTGCAGGCACTGAACCCAGATGTACCTCGTGAACCGGCGATTCGAGGACATTGCGTATGGTCATATCTAACCCCACTCAACTTTGGAGCGCAGTTCATTGACGCCGACGATGGCGCTGCAATTGAACGTGTTCATCGTTCTGTGCAGATGATTTGCGACGGCACGTTGTCACCAGACACCGATTATGTCCGTCACTGGATCCACCTCTACGGCGACAACATGATCAAGTATGTTAACCGGTCTTTTGCAGTGGCGGCGAACTCCAGTGATGCTGCCCAACCTGGCTCGACGACCTAGCAGGTAACGCCGGAATACAATGAAAGCGGTTGGCGCAAATACTTTGGCGACAACCGGCTGGCCGAAACCAACGCACGCAACGACAGGGGGCAATAGTGTTTTTGATCTGGTCAAACGAGCATCGAGCATGGTGGAAGCCCGGCCGTTGCGGATATACTGCGGACATTGCGCAAGCAGGCCTCTACACAGCAGAGGCCGCAAACGCGATCTGCGAAGATGCGACGATGAACTGGCACCAAGCGCCGAACGAGATCCCGGTGCGCGTTGCCGACCTTCCTGATGCTGCGCAACTGGCTGCGCTGACATTCATAAAATCTGTCGCAGACGCCACATGAAAACAGCAACCAGCATTGCTGCATGGATCTCAACGTTGATCGTTGCGTTCGCGCTGGTCGTCGTTGTGGCCCTCGAACTCGAACGTAAAACCGGCGTCGCCTTGCCGCCGGCAGGTATGGCGTGCCTATTGATCACGATGCCGTGGAGCGCGGTTTTTATCGTGCTCTTGATCCCTGAGCCAAAAAAGGTGCAACCGCTATGACCATCCGAGTGATTGACATCGAGACGACCGGCTCCGATCCAGCAAAGGATCGCATTTGCGAAATTGCCTCGATCGACCTCGCCAAAGTGTCTGACAAGTATATCTCAACGAACGGGCGTTCGACGTTGGTCAATCCCGGCATTCCCATGCTGGCAGAGGCCTCCGCGGTGCACCACATCGTCGATGGTGATCTTCGCGATGCCCCATGCATTCAAGCCGTGATATTCCCGTTCACTGAACATTATGACAGCAAGCTGGTCATGGTGGCGCACAACGCATCGTTCGAACGGTCGTTCTTGACGCCCCTGTTCGACGAATGCGAGTGCCAGCCGAAGTGGGTTTGCACCTATCGGGTGGCGTTGCGCGTGTGGCCCGACCTGCCTTCCCACAGCAACCAGTTTCTTCGCTATCACCTGGGCTTCGTTAACCCACTCGGCATGGCGCGTGACCAGATCGTCGCGCACCGCGCCCTGGGCGACTGCTACGTGACCGGCGCCATCTTCCTCGCGCTTGTTCAGCGCGCGTCGTTCGCTGACATGTTGGCATGGAGTGACGAACCACCGTTGAAGTCGGTCATTACGTTCGGCAAGCACAAGGGCATCAGGTATGACGCCGCGCCGCGCGACTACCTCGAATGGATCGTCAACAAGTCGGACATGGATGCTGACACCAAGTATTGCGCGCGCCACTGGCTGAACCAGAAGGTCGCTGCGTGATGACCACTGCGCTCGAATACTACATCATTGACCTGCGCCCGGAATGGAATGCGCGGCCCTACATTTCACTGTGGGGCCCAAACAACGGCGGCTATGTGTATTCAGTCCGAGACGGCTACGCCGGACGGTACACGCAATCCAACCTGCTCCCAGGCTACCACTACAAGCACCGATACGGTTCGCTGCGTTCACTCGACCGCTTCCCGGTGCTCTGCTCAATCGTTGAAAATTTGGCAGGGCCACCGCGCACCGAAGGCCGCTTTCGCATCGAAAGCGGCGGGCCGGTCATTCTGAACACCGGAGACAACCGCACGCATCTGCGCCGCTACCGGCTGAACATCGGAGATCCAACAGCCTTCGACCGCCGCACCAAACCGGCTGAGGCCAAACCCAGCGAGGCCGCGCCTTCCGGCCGGCTCGCGGAACGCGTGTCGGATGCGCCCAACAAGGGAGTGGCCGCGTGATGGAAACCGCACCCGCACGCGTGCCCCTGGATGACCAGATCGCTGAAGTCGAGCGCGAAATTCGGCAACGGGAACGCCTCTATCCTCGCTGGATAGAGGCCGGCAAATACAAAAAGGCGACGGCTGACAAAAAGCTCGACGACCTACGCGCCGCACTGGTCACGTTGCAATTCGTTGCCAAGCACAGTGAGCCGCTGCGGCGGCTGATAAAAACGTTGCAACAGCACAATGCGCACGATCACGTTGTGTCTGATTTTGCAATTGAAGAACTGTTAGCCGACCCGGCAGTGCGCAAAGTCATGGAGGTGTTTCCGGAAGCAATCGCCACTGCGGTCCAGCCTATCGGAACAGCCATGAGCACGGCCTCAAAAGATTTGTTTAACCAATAAGGAGACAACGCAATGTCGCTGATCCACACCCTTCACCGAGCCAACCAGATCGCACATAACGCCTACCACAGCCGGGCTGATAAGGGCGCACCTACTGTGCGCCAAGTTGCAGTGCTTCAGTGCCTCAAATGGTTTGAAGGAATACCGTCACAGACCCAGATGGTTGGCTACACCGGCATCGACCGTTCGACGCTGGCAGATATGGTCCGCCGTATGATGCGCGCCGGGTTCTTGACGCGCCGCCGCACGCGCGAAGATGCACGTGCCTATGCCGTATCAATGACTGAACATGCTGAGGTCACGCTGAAAGCGGCAAACCAGCATTTACTCAAGGCTGAAGCCGACGTGCTCGCGTGCCTGTCCCAAACCGAACGGGTCAAGCTCGCGACGCTTCTCAATAAGATTGTTGAGGCCGGCGATCGGATGCAGAGCGCGAAGGTGAAGCTTACACGCTGACGGCTTTGGAAACCACTGGCGCCGGCATGGTCAACTGGCGCTTTGAGCCCACCAAGGACACTGACAACGCAGCGTCCAGGCAATTGCAACCAACTAACGAGGTGAAGTGATGGCAGCATATACGGTCGCAAGGCTGGCCGCGGAATGGGGTTGCTCGCGCATGCACATTTACAACCTGATCGATGTGGGAAAGCTCAAGTCCTTTTCTATCAGCCAAGATGACAGCGCGGTCAACAAGAACGGCGTGCCGAGCCGAAAGGGCACCCGCATTTTGGAACAAGAGGTTAAGCGGTGGGAAGACGAGCAAAGACGGACAGCTACCGCGTCGGAGACGTTAAGCTCGGACGACACAAGGGCTTCTGGATCGCAGATTTCCAAGCTGGCGAAAAGCGGCAGCGTGCGCGCTTGATTGAGATCCTTCCGGGTGAAGCGTCTGGCAAGAAAATACCAGAGCGCGCCCGCAAGGCCCTCGACCAGTTCGCCGACGGCCGGCGCGCCGTCATTGCACAACGCCAGGAATACACATTCGGGCAGTTGTGGAAGCTGTGGCAGGCCGACCGTGAGCAGGACGGCAAAAGCAATGCCATCCACAAATACAATTGGGTGTCGCTGGCGCCGGTGTTCGAGAACCGCAACCCTGCATCTGCCAAGGCGGACGATTACCGAAATTATGCCAAGGCGCGGTTTGCCCTCGGCCGCGCGCCGGACACGGTGCACACCGAACTGATCCGGTTGCGCCAATGCCTCAAGTGGGCCTTCGATTCCAACCTGATCGAGCGCGCCCCGCTGGTCTGGCTTCCGAGCGCCGGCCGCAAGCGTGACCGCGTGCTGACGCCGGATGAAGCAAAGGCCCTGCTGATAGCGGCGCGTAGCAGCGATCCGCACGTCAATCTGTTCATTATCCTCCTGTTCTCGACCGGGGGACGCCACACTGCGATCCTGGACCTCGAATGGAGCCGGATCGACTTCCGCCGGCGCGTGATCGATCTCGAAGTCGATCTGCCGCCCGACCCGATGAACAAGTCCTGGCGCAAAGGCCGCGCCGAAATGGTCATGACGCAGATTGCCTATGATGTCCTGCTGGTCGCGCACGACGCGCGCAGCCCGTCAGGATTCGTGGTTGAGCATGGTGGAGCCCGGCTCACGACGTGCCGCGATGGCTTCCGGGCTGCGTGCGAGCGCGCCGGGCTTGGGTGGTATGTGGAAGACGGCAAGGGCGGGAAGCGGTTCAAGACCGATGTCACGCCACACACGATCCGCCACACCATTGCGTCGTGGGCCGACGATGAGAACGTTGACGTGAAGGAAATCGCTCAACTGCTCGGTCACGAAGATGAGCGGACCACGCGGCTGACCTACATCCATGCCCGGCCCGAAAAGACCGCGACCGCAGCGGCTATGATCGACAAGCGGCTCGCCGCACTACCCAACCTAATCGACGAAACCCGGAACAAAGAGTGCTCAGAAGCTGAAGTGGTCCCGTCTCCGGTAAAAAGTACCAAACCAGAGACGGACACTATCGGCATTATCGAAGGCGAATAACATGCAAAAAACACAGCAAATACAGAGTGGTGCGGTTGAAAGGACTCGAACCTTCACACCGTTTCCAGTGCTACCACCTCAAGGTAGTGACGCACTGTCAATCATGCGTGTTCAGTGCAAACAGCAATGCATTTTTGTCAACGATGTGCACCACGCGCTGGCAATCCTGGTAACAAGTACCAGCGCTGAGAAGTACCAGATTGCACCACGCCGCGGCGTGGCGGCGAGCCTCACATGGGGCCGCCCATGAAGGTACTGCACCCATTCTTTGGGCCTGACCCGGATAGCTACAATCTCGAAGGCTACGATAGCAGCATTGAAGATGCGAGCGATGCTTCTGGCCGCCCCGGCATCGGCATCGTGGCAAATGCGATCCTCTTCTGGGTTGGTCAGCAAAACGGCAAAGCAACCGTTGCTGAGTGCGCCCGGGCGTTCGTCATGCCGCCGGCGGCAGTCGTCGAGGCCGTAGCCTTTCACCATTTCATGCTGGTGACCGGAAACCTCGACGGTCCCTTCGACGAAATGTCGATCGAGCAAGACGGGGAGTAAGCGCGATGCCCCGACAGCAGGAACTATTCGCCAAGCCCGGCGCCAAGCGCCTAAAGCGCGCGCACGTCATCGATGCTGGAAGTCTTCCTGACGACAGCATTGGGGCTGTGTTTGGCTGCCGGTGCGGATGGTTTTCAGGGTGGGTCACTGTTGGCAGCGTGGCAGAAGCAAAAAAGGGGCTCCCATGCCCAGTCTGCAATCAGGAAAGAGCACAGTGACCAACCAACTGACCATCCTGCAGAACGGCATTGATGTTGAGCGTCTCGCTGAACGTGTCGTCGCCAACTATGCCGCCGCAATCCCCCTGTCGATGCCTGTTGCGCGCGACCTGCTGAAAGTCATGGGCGTGCCTGGGGTCGACGCTGTTGCCCGGTTGCAGGACGCCGAATGTTTTGCCGACGACGTTCGCGCTCAATTGAAAACGGAAAATAATTCATGACCACTCGAACCGATATAAAGACATCGACATATCCAATCCCAGCCGCTGCGCTTGATGACCGGCTGGCGTTCGTCGGGACCAGCGGCAGCGGCGTCTGCGAGAGCTGCAAAAATACGTTCATGTTCAAGCGCGCCCGTGCGCCGCAGAGGTATTGCAGCCGCCAGTGCCTCGGAGACGCGAAACGCAAGCTCCCTCGTCCGACTGAGCGCACTTGCCAAGGATGCGGGGTGACGTTCGTGAACCATCCCAAGAAGCCAGCGCAAAGGTTTTGTCGACGAGGGTGCGCACTGAAGGCGATCAACCCGCCCGATCACAACGCCAAGGTTGCGAGAGCATCCGCTGTCGCCCGTGGGAACACGCAACGTGGCCGTGGTCAGGGCAAGGCCTACAGGAAGCTCAACGGCCGACATGAACACAGGGTCGTAGCTGAGAGCATCTTGGGGCGACCATTAAGACGCGGCGAGACGGTCCACCACGCGGACGAGGACAGGGCCAATAACACCCCGGGAAACCTAGTGGTTCTTTCCTCGCAGAGCGAGCACGCCGAGCTCCACTTCACAGGGTCAAAACAATCTGCCGAACAAGTGCGCAAGCGCGTCGTAGCAACGGCGAGAACGAAGGCGCAGAGGAAACAACCAAATGACTGAGCCATACCCCCTATCAGACCACGCATTAGACGATAGGATTGCGTGGCTCGGGACCAGTGGAGCCGGCAAGACCTATGCTGCCGGTACTGCCGTTGAAAAGCTGCTCGACCGCAAGGCGCGGGTTATCGTCGTTGACCCGCTCGGGGTGTGGTGGGGGCTGCGCGTCAAAGCCAACGGTAAGGACCAAGCCTATCCCGTGGTCATCTTCGGTGGCGCGCGCGCCGACATTCCCATCACCGAGCACTCGGGGCGGGTCGTTGGGGAAGCTATCGCCGCGGCGTCGGAAAGTTGCCTCATCGACCTGAGCGAGCTTGGCACTAAATCTGCGGAGCGGCGCTTCATGCTGGCGTTTCTCGATGCCATGTACCGCCACGCCAGCGGTGAACCTTGCCACCTCGTTTTCGACGAAGCCGATCTCTGGGCACCGCAGCGGGCCATTGAACCGCAACTGCAAAGCCTGATGGAGAACATCGTCCGCCGCGGCCGCGTCAAGGGCTACATCCCATGGCTTATCACGCAGCGGCCGGCGGTGCTGTCCAAGGACGTGCTCAGCCAGGCCGACGGTCTGGTGGCGATGAAGCTGACCAGCTCCCAGGACCGGGCCGCTCTCGGCGCCTGGATCGAGGGACAGGCCAACAAGTCCGACGAAAAGCGGATGCTGGCACGCATGGCGACGCTGAAGCGCGGGCAAGGGGTCGTGTGGATTCCCGCGCGTGGCGTTCTTGATGATGCCACCTTTCCCGAAAAACTGACCTTCGACAGTTCGGCGACCCCGAAACGCGGGGAGGTGAAGCGCACCGCGTCCCTCAAGCCGCTCGACCTGGGGAAGCTCAAAGAGCAGATCGCGGCAATCGAGACGGAACGCGCAAAACCGAAACAGGGCAAGGCCGTTGCGCAACAAACCGCCCCGAATATGCAACCGACCCCGGTTATTATGCAGCCCGACCCCGCCGCGTTGCTGGCGGCAGAGGAAACCGGTTACCGGAGCGGCTATCAGGCGGCGGTGCGCGATCTGGGCAAAGCGGTCGAAGCTCTGGGCGTTGAACCCGTCGCCCAGTTCGTGCCAGTGGTCGGACCGGCGCAAGCGAAGCGCCTTGCTGACTACGCCGCGAAACGATCGCTCCCGCGACCAGTCGAACGCACCCCCAGCGCGCCCAGCAGTGATCTAAACAGCGGTGCGCAACGGCTATTGTCGGAAGCCCAGGCGCGATTCCCGTGCCGCTTCACATGGGGGCAGCTCGCAGCACTCACGGGCCGCAAGGCGCGCGGCGGCGCGTTCAACACCGCGAAGAAGTCGCTTGTCGATGGTGGTCATGTGTTCGAGGTCAACGGCTTCGTCGTGCCGGCGGTTGCCGAACAACGCCCTGCGATGACGCGCGACGAATTGGTCGAGCTTTGGATCAACGTGTTGCCGGCGCCGGCGAACGAACTACTTGCCGTTGTCGCTCAATATCCGAAGGGCATATCGGCACCCAACCTTGCCGAGACTACGGGGCGACAACCGCGCGGCGGGTCATGGAACTCCGCAATCTCAATGCTGCGGTCGAACGGGTTAATCAAAGAGGCTGGCCGCGGCGTGTTCGTGCTGGGCGACATTGATGGCGGCGCGCAATGAACGAACACACCCGACGCATTATTGCGAAGATCAAGGCCCTGCAATCGAAGCGCGTCGACGCGGGTGCGACTGAAGCCGAAGCTGCCGCCGCTGCCGAACTGGCCGCGAAGCTGATGGCACAATATCAAATCGACGCGGCCGCGATGGGCGCTGCGAACTATGACCGGTTCCTGTTACCGATAAAGGGGGTCGGGTTGAACACGCACCAAAGCCACCCTTGTATCTATGCCGGTCTGGGCGTGAACCACATCACGGGCTGCGGTGTGTTCACGTCAACGCTCGGCATCTACGTCGTTGGTGATGACGTAGGGCGCACGCTGGCGCACTACCTGTTCGACATGGTGCGCAACGTCATTGACGCATCATGGAAACGCGAACGCGCACGGCGGGTCGCAGCGGCGCGAACGATCTGGGAAAAAGCCATCGGCGGTGAAATGCCGTCTCGCCTCGACAAGGAGTTTCAAGTCGTACTTCGTGGCGGCGGGCTTGCGTTCGACCGCGTGGCGTCCCGTTCGTTCGGAATGGGAATGGCCGGTCGCATCAACACCCGCATGTTGACCATGACGCCGGCGCGTGCCGCACCCGCCGAGGTCGTGCAGCAGATCATGTCGGACAAAACGCATAAGGCTGAAACAAAGAAAAAGCCGAAACTCGTTCTCGACCACTTCGCAATCCGTGCCGGTCAGGTGGCAGGGAATGACGTTGCAATCAGCATGGCGATCGACCCGTGCACCGGTAAACCGTTGTTGCTGACGACTTAACCGCGTTCGCGTTCAATCAACCTACAAGAGGCAATCGATGTCGTATCAACGCCAGAAGAATATCTACCTCTGCGACGCTTGCGGGCACGCGGTCGTGACCCAAGATCGAGACGAAGGGGTGACCCCGTTCATGATCGCGTGCGAGCACTGCAAACAATCGGCGCGAAGCCTGTTCTATGCGTGCCCGCAACCCCTGCTCGCCAAAACGAAGCCCGCGTTCGAGTGGTTCAAACCATCGCCCGTCGAACTCGACGGAATTTGCGAACCGCTCCCGCCGAACCTTGCGCACAACACGCGCGACCATGTTGTGCGTGGCGGCTTGTTGATGCGGCCCTTCGTTACTGTCGTCGAGACGGCCGGAGGTGCAACGTGACCGTTTACGTCGATAACATGGCTGCACCGTTCACCCCAGACCATGCCCCCACCCGCAAATACATCATGTGCCACATGATGGCTGACACAGAAGATGAAATGCACGCGATGGCCGACAAGATCGGCGTGTCCCGCAATTGGTTTCAACGCGTTCCGAGCGGCAACCACTATGACATCACAAAATCAAAGCGCGCGGCTGCCGTGCGCGCCGGAGCCGTTGAAATCACAACGCGGGAAATGGCAGCGTTCGCGTGGCACAAGCGAACGCTTGGGTTCACATGTTGTCCGTCCGTGGCGCTCGACAAGATGCGGTCTGCGTTGAAGGCAAAGGGCGAGGTGTTGGCGCAACGCAACCGCGCTCACTGAGCTTTACCGGATTATGGCGTGCGATGTATCTCCGGGAGTGTACGAGAAGTTTGCGCCGCGCGTATCGCGCTGCGTCCATAAGGGGAGGCTAGGCCGTGGAGCACGCAATCAACACGATATATGGTCAGATCGCAGCGCGCGAACAGATGAGCCGCGAGCGGTTTGATTATGTGCTCGGTCAATCGCCAAAGATGTTAAGCGGCAAGGGCAAGCACTACCTGCTGAACTATGTCGGGTTGAAAGAGGCGTATGATGAAGCGGTCAAAACGTGCCCTATCGCTGCTGACGCAATTGTTGCCCTGATCTGGGATGCGAATTTGCAAATGGTGGCGTTGCTCAATCTTGAGCGTGATTTTAGAGAACGCGGATGGGACCACGCCAACGGCGGCGGGATCAACAACATGTGCTGAGCCAGACCAAGGAGACTAGGCCGATGATAGATGATTTCAGGATGGGCATTGTCTATTGGCTGGTCGGTATCGTCATTAAAATTCTGCCAGATAATGAAGAAGGTCGAATTTGGATGAAGGCAATAGGTGACGCCAACGAAAGCAGCTTAAAGCTGATGAAGCTGAGATAGGAAAAACGATGCAAAATTGCACGAGACTGACGCGGAAGTTGCGTAAGGCTTGATGAAATTCAATCGCAACCATGGATGGCAGGCCGTGACCGCAGACGCAATGACAATCGAAGCTCAGAAATCCATGCCTCGTCCGGTTGAGTGGAGTGTCGAGTGCCGTACGTGCGGTCACGACAACGACGTGATGATGAGCGAATCTGGTGACGGCGCAACGTACACAAGCGGTGATTGGATGGGCGACCCATTCGTGACGTGCGAAGTGTGCCAAGCGCTGATCGAGCCAGTTCCGGTAGTCGTGACTAAATCAACGTCTTAAGATTGGGAAGGAAGCTTTCCAGCCAACACCCACACACGCAAAAAAGCCCCGGCGCCACCCGAAGGCAGCGCCGGGGCTTCGTTGTCTTCGCCAGCTTGGAAGTCTGACGCAGACGGGAGCGATTAGTTCAGAACGTCACAAGGACGAAGACGCCGGCGACCAGTGCCGCCGCCTTCGTCACTTTGTGGTCAAGTGCTCTGCCCAGCGCATCACAGGCTCGACACTGCCAAGAAACACCTTGGCTGCCACCATCGAGACTGCGAACAGGTACGGCCAGAACGCTTTCAGAAATTCCGTCCAGTCCTTGACGGACGTGCGCTCCACCGGCTTTACCTTGGCTGCCTTCTCCAATGCGGCCGTCCGCGCGTGCAAGGCGTCGGTCTTGCCGATCAGGGACCGGATATCGCCCTGATGCAGCCGGAACAGTTCTTTCGTCTCCCGGTGCACTTCCGCGCCGTGATTGAGGCGCGCTTCCACTTCTCCCATGGTGCGGCTCATGTCCCGCAACACTTCGCTGTGATCCCGGTGCCAATCGAGGAGAATAGCCCAGGGATCGCTCCCCCCGTTGTGCATCGTTGATGCGCTCCAATCGTTCGTTGAAGACTGCCATTTGCTGTCTCCGTTTCTACTTTTTCTTAGGTTTGGCGGGGGGCTTCGTTTCCAGCGCGTCAATGCGCGCTTTCAATTCGGCAATAGTAGCGCGAAGTTCCGCCTTCTGCCCCTCCTCGCGCTCAGTGATGATTGCGTCGATCTGCGTCACGGTGGAGCTGGTTGCGCTTGTGATTTCATCGCGCACTTCCGCCTTGGTCGCGTATGCCGGCGGCGGCGCAGTCGGCGCGGTCATGTTCAAAACGCCGAACCAAAGCACGGCCGTGATAGCGCTACCGGTGACAGCCAGAGACGAAACAAGCTTCGTTGCCGGGGACAGTGCGGCGATAGCTTCACGACCGCCGTCAAACAGAGGTTGAAGCCAGGCTGTCAGGACGGCTACAATTGGGCCGTACCAAGTGGGAGTCGCTGTCGTGTCAGGTGTGTTTTCATTCATGGTGGTTCTCCGTTGGTTGGCAGGCGCGCGCAATGCGAGCCGCTGACGCGCACTAAATCTTCGACGCCTTGACTGCTTTCGCGGCAGACTTTTCCCGGACGCGGACAGCGCGTTGCAAGCCCGTCAGCCGTGCATAGATTGCGTTCCCTCGCGCGGTCACACAGCGCGAATGCGCCACCCAGGCGCGCACATCCTCGCGGCCGTTCACCGGTTGAGGCTCAGCGCACTCAAGCAGCTTCGGATCCTCCATAAGCTGCTGGGCAACCGGACGCGGGGCGAGCGGTTGAACGACCACGTTATTTGATGCGCACGCAATCAGCAGGCACGGAACAACGATCCAGAGGAACAGCGCGGCGCAGCGCTTCGAGCTCGTGGATCGCGGTGCTGAGTTTTTCATCGGTATCTCCAAGGGCTTTGATGATGTCGTCGTCGGCCTGCTCGGCTTCCTTGTCACCGGTCGCAACGATTGTACGAACGGTCTTCGATTTCTGGGCGATGCGGTTGCGCCATTCGGTGTTGACGGCATGCCGGACGAACGGCTTAGAGATAAACCAACCCGCACCGCCCCCCAGCGCAAACACCACGAGCAGGAGTGCCGTGGTCAGGGTCGGCGCGGCGTTCCGCAAATAGACGGCACTCTCCGCAAACCCCTCGACGTGCGCTTTTGCGTCGTCGAGCCGGTCGCGCGCCTCCGTCACCGCTGTTGCGATAGTTTCTTTCATGATGGTTTTCCCCGGCCAAGATGCACGCCAGTCCGGGCGTCGCGGACGCGGAACCACTCGATACGGTCGAACACGTAATGGACGCCCCAGGCGGCCAGACAGACCGCGAGACACAGCAACAGCCCGGTTGACGGTGCAAAGGGCAATAGCTTCCAAACGGGAGGAAGCCCGGCGGTCAGTTCGCCGCTGCGCGACATGAGAGACTTGACCTGCTCGGCCTTGGCAACTGCGGTATCAGCAATGCCAAGGTCGAAGTATTGGTCGAGCACACCGCCAAGACCGGCGCGCTGGGTCCACTTCGACCACCACTTCGCACGCTGTGTGACCGCGATGGTTTCAGAGCCGGCCGCTGCAAGGTCTGTTGCGGTGATTGAAGCGCGGGCGCCGAGGTCAGCAGGGGCGCTGGCCGCCAGCACTTCCCAAGTGGCGGCATCGGCAACGCCGGTCGGCGCAAGCTCATGCTCGGCCTGAAACGCCACAAGCGCGCGCTTGGTCAGTGTTCCGAAGTCGCCATCTGTTGCGCCTACAGCAAAACCAAGCTCACAGAGGCGCGCCTGGAGGCGTTTAACTTCGGCCCCACTATCCCCCAACCGCACCGCGTTTGCCGCTGCTACCCGCGTTTTTTCGCGAGCGGCGATGGTTTTGGCTGGGTTTGGGTCAAACGCAATCGCGGACAGGCGATTTCCTGGCGTTTCGAAGTCAAATTCATCGGGCCAAATCGCGAGCGCCCGGGCGGTGGCGCGAAGGCGGCGCGGCAAGCCGTGCGGTTTCACGCTGTCGTGCACGTTGCCGGTGTTGAGGGCGTCCGACAGGGTGGACCAGTCCTTCACCTGGGCGTAGCGCGACAAGCGCTTGAGCTTCCATTGGGCAAAGATGTCCCGAACGCCCATTTCTGCGCGGTCAGCCAGCACCTCAGGGTTCTCGACGAGATCCGGGCAATCTTCCCCGCCGGGCTGATTCCTGATTTCATCGCGCGCGGCTTTGTAGTTATTGAGGTGCGTTTCCTGCAACGGGCCGCGGCCTGGGTATAGTGACCCCTGCCAGGGCGGCGTGCCTTCGCGCCCGTGCGGGCCACCGTAAACGACATCAGCCAGCTTCTTGCTGTTGTGCGCCAGGTCGCGCGCGAGCGCCTCCTTGCTTGAGTACCGCTTCCCAAACACGGGTCCGGCCCTCATGGCGTCGTTGAGACGAAATGAGTACAAACGCAAGATAGACTTGGCGTCCATACTCATATTTTCCTCCATACGCGCCAGCGCTAGACCATCACATTCGGCGTCAATCTGGCCGCACATTCCGCACCAATCGAACCGGTTAAATCGGTAGTGCACCATCAACATCGGCGCCAAAGCGACGAACGCTTCGATCCACTGCGATTGGGCGCGAGGGTACATGCGCGCGAGGTCGTCGCGCGTGATGGTCTTCATTACGAGGTCTCCATTTGGTTGAACAGTCTTATTGGTGGCAGCGTATAAAACGACAAAGGGCACCAACATCGAATGTGTTGGTGCCCCCGTCACGTGGCCGTGTGGTATTTAGCGGCTATGGCCAAGTAATCTGCGGAAGACCTGCCGCGAACTCGTCGACACTAACGACGACGTTGTCTGTTTTCATTTGTGCCAGCTTGGCTTCAACGTATCCCCACAGCCGGTCGCGCCAATCGACATAGGCCCGCGCTTCGGCATGATAGGTTGCGTTTGTGCTTTGGATATACGCCGCCGCATCATAGGGATTATCGAAGTCGCGTTGATGGGCAGTAACCAACTCAAGGGACTCCGCCGCTGCCCTGTAGTCAGCATCTGTTACCGGCGGTGGCTGTCGGGCTTCATGATAGGTGGCGACAGCCTGCTCAGCGGTTGATACTCCGGTTACGATTTCAACGACGCCACTTTCAATAACTTCGAAGATGTTTTCGGCGATTCGTTTCGTTTCCATTTTCATATCCTGAAGAAGTAGCCTGTCATAGCGACGGGGTATCCGCGTCTATTTTCGATGTAGATCTTGCCAGTCGCGTCAACGCCAAGATTAAGCGTAACGTCTGTCCCAGTTGTGCCGGTCAGTGCAGTAGCAAACAAACCCCATGCCGCGCCCGCCCCACCATCAGCCAACAGCGCGACGCCCGGCGTTGATGCCGCACGAACATGGATGAGCGCAGGTCGTGCCGAACCGGTTGACGTGGCCATCAAGAGTATGATGCCGTAAGTAGCAGCGCCAAAATCAAGTACAACAACTCCCCCATTAGCAATCGTTCCAATCGTCAGCCGTTGACCCAGTTCTCCAAGAACGCTTGCCGCACTATTATTAGAAAGCATTGCTTGGCAAAACGGGCTAACAGCGAAGCCTTCACCAAGCGCCGTACCATTCGCATTTGAATAAGTTGGGACATTCCCCGGAGTCGTGACGTTTGGAGTAGCTGCGCTAGACCCGGTGGACCCCTTGGCACCGGCGAGGTTGATATTCCAATCTGTGAAGGTCCCGGCCCCACCAAAATCGTTAGTGGCGACGGTCATCGTGATTGTCGTCCCGGTGTAAGTGCAGATCCCCTCCAACCAGTTCGCAGGGTTGGCTCGTGAAGACGCGCGTAACCTTACACCGTTCAGAATGTTTAGACCGCTCTCAACCCCGGTGAACGTCTTGATGCCAGTGCCAATTGCGACCGATGATGCGGATTTCATGGTGTAGCCGCGAGCCATCGACTCCTCAATCCTGGCAAGTCGCGCATTGGTGTCTGCGATCGCACTCCACCGCTCAGAGTGCCGAAAGACGTTGACGGCCGCAGTGACGGTCGCCCCGAGATATGGCCGGTCGAGCGTCATTGATGTTGAGCTTTCGACGGACTGCACTCCATAGATTTTCTCGTCCGGACCTCGAACAATGTCGCCAGGAAAAACATTGATCTCGAACGCCGATAGCGTTCCAGTAACGACGGCGCTGCCGTTTGTGAGTGTTGCCGTTGCGACATATGGAAGATGAGACATGGGGGTTCCCGTCTATTTCTTGATGCGAATGACGTCGGCCTGAGCCGAGCCACCATTGGTTGCCGTGCCGTTCCATCCGCGCTGGGTCTCTCGAACATGACCGTCGCACGCATACCGCCAGCGCCAACCAACTTCGTTTTGTGCGTAGCTCGGGGTGGTAGTCTTTCCAGAGCCTACGATGGTCAGCGTTGGGCATTTCGGTATTGAATAGTCGTGTCCGCTATCTACTTTGCGCGGGTAGCGCCGCCGCGTATCAATGCGCCCACGGCCCAGCAGTAGGTATTGACCAGGAACATGTTTTATTAGCGGGACGCCAGCCGTTCCTCCTGGTAGGACGCCAGCAGTTCCGAAGTTGAAAACGGATGCCTCGATAGTGATGTTCAAAACACCGCTTACTGTCGATGAAGAGTCATTAGACAACCGGCCTTTTACAATGGCGACGACGTGCGTTGCCGTGCAGCCTAACTCTACGAAAATACCAAAACCACAGTTCAGGCCAGCTATAGTTTGCATCCAGACAGGCACGGATCCAGCTAGGGCAACATGGTTTCCGGCAACACCTAGGTTCATAATGCGGCCCTCAACCATGCATGCCGCTGCTTGTCCGTGAGCAAATAGCTGGAACACATTGTCGTACTCCGCACCCTGCGCCAGTGCAGGAATTGCGAATGTTTTCTGTTGTGTCAGCGCGGGGGTCGTACTGATCGAGGAGAATGCCGAGGTCCAGTGCAAACGCTGCATCGACGATTGCACTGCTGGACTGTAAAGTGGCGTTACGTCAACCATTCGCCAATTCGAAAACGTACCGCCGCCAACAACGCGCGTTATATTCAGAGTTAGAGTGGTCGCTGTGTAACTCGTCACAGACCCAATCATGAAGTTTTTTGGGAACGCAACGCACTCTACCGCGACCCAACTTCCAGCAACTATCGATAGTCCGGCCGATACCGTGAACGTCATTGCTCCGATTGCCATTGTCCTGGAAGTCAAGGACGTGATGTTCGGAGATTGGCGAGAGAACATCGCGACGTTCCCTGCAACTGGGTCCGTTCTCATGATCCAATTTGGCATTGATTATCCGAACATGACGGCGAGCATCAGAAGTGGTCCGGCGGCGCCGTTCCATGACGTTTGCACAGTAACGGTTCCAGTGCCGGCTTCTACGATTGCAGCGGAAGTCTCAGCCGCAGTGTGCCACGCTGTTGGCCCGCTGCCGCTGCCAATGTAGTAGCTGGACAGCTTGTAGTCATAGAGTTTACTCGCATTCGCCCATGTTGACACAAGGTCATTTGGGCTTCCCGCTGATCCATATTTGCTGCAAACAACCAGGCATTCCTTGCCATCAGGAACAGTTATTGACTTTGATATTGAGTTCCCAGAGGCAACCGTAGCTGAAGAGAACGTTGGGGTTGCAAACGATGTGTGGCGGACAATAAATGCTGATACGACCGAGTTGACTGGCACCGATCCATTTAGAACGATCGGCACAGAAACTCCGCCAGGACCATTTAATACTCTGGACGCCACAGTTATCCTCAATACGCCAGAGACAACGCTGGAGTGGATCGTTGCAGCACCACCATCGATGGTCACAGAGGACGGGGCGGGTGCGGACTCAGCGGATTCGATCACTAAGACCAGTCGCCTTTGGCCAGGGTATGCGTATAAGCCATTCATCACAGTCAACGGCACATACTGTGTGCCAACGCCTTGCGAAACGATATGACTGACATCTGGGTGCGGAACGACCAAAGTGTTCCCCCACCAAAAATCTGCAATAATCCGATAGTGCAGTGTGAATGCTGGAATGGTTTTCATGATGCCTGGCGGACTACCTGGATCACGGGCCCTCATGACGACGCGCTCTTGTATGACGACATGGCCGAGCGCGTTAACTAATGGCGTGAATGTTTGCATAGTCGCAAGAAATTGCTTTCCGATAGTGTCCGTCTGTGGGGAGATCGTTATCCCAACAGCATCCAACTCCTTGATGTGCGATCCAACGGCATTGCGCCACGTAACACCGTCGAAACTAATGAGCCCTCGTATGATGTTCGCCGATGGGATATTTGGGGTTCCAACATAATACTCCGCCGTCGTATCTAATATGTTCTGCGCGCCATCTACGCCGGAAGACGATACGGATCTGGCCGGAATGCTGATAGATCCAGAGAAGACGTTGGCCGGCGGCGTGTAGAGCATCGGTGCATCAGTATCAAAAACCGTTGGCATCCCGGGCGAGACTTTGTCCAGCGAGACGAGCCGTCCAGTTGCGGGGAAGAACTTTAGGAAATACGTCATCCTACCTGCAGATCCCCGGTCTCTGTGTTCCAATACGAGGTGTTGGCTTCATTGCGGAATAGCCCACCGATAATCTCAGTCAGGTTCGCCTTCAGAGCCGTAATCAATCCTGCTTCAAACGCGTGCGCGATAAACGTGCCGTTAAGCGCAGCAACCACTTGTCCGTTGATAGTTTGCAGTGTGAACATCTGTATGGGCGCGCCGCCATTCAGCCCAGGGTCGTAGATTTTAAGTTGCGATAGCGCGAGAGCCATTGTGAGCAGTTTGCCATTGCCATTGATTTCAATGGGTGAAACTGCCTTGCCGTTATTGTCGAACACCAACGCATATCGCTTGTTTACTCCGTCGAGGGCAACGATCTGATTGATCGAGTTTGTATGCCCGCCAACCGTTGATTGGAGGCCGGTGACGGCGGCACCTTGCGTTGTAATCTCTCCCTCTGCCGTTGTTACGCGCGTGGTCAGGGAATTGACGGCAGTGACCGTCGCTTTACCTGGGAGCGTGGCTTCAACAGCTGTGATGGCCGCACTGTTGGCATCAACGACACCTTCAACCGTTGTTACGCGCGTGGTCAGGGAATTGACGGCGTTCGACGTCCCAAGTACGTCACCGGTAATGGTTGCCAGAGCCGCGTCAACCATAACGGAATACGACCCAAAACTTTCAGATAGCGTTTGGCGTGTCTGCTCCTCAACTAAGATGCGCGCTCGGGTTTCGCCGGTTTGTTGACGATGTTGCAGCTGTGAAAGCGCCATTTCTTGAACGTCGGCGATAATGTCCAAAAGCCGGTCGTCAACGGAGCCCTGAACTTCCCCCAGCGCTGCACTGAGACCGGCGAGGAATTTGTCCTGTGCACTCAATTCAGCCGGTGGAATATTTTCCGGCGCGATGTACTCGGCAACAGCTGCCACTTGTACAACCTGAGGAGCTGTGGCCGCCCCGGCCGATTGCCAACCTGACCAAGACATGGCTCTGGCCGGTGTGGCGACTGCAATGGCCTGGGCTTCGTAGATCGCTCCTCCCTGCACACCGGACGACCATATTGCCGCGCCTGCAGCAGGATTTGAGACGCGCTTCTCTTGGCTGACAGCATCCCCAACGCGTCGATATTCGATCACAAGCTCTGTGACCGTCTGGTCAAGGATTGGGATCCATGTTGCCCGCAGCGCTGGGGCGGATGCCGCCGAACCTGTAGACATCACCACGTTGGCAATACCAAACCCTGCAACAGTGTTGAGCGGCGGGCCGGCGGATAGCAGGTCCAGAACCTGATCGTCGTTGATCTCGTCAGTAGCGGCCACAAAGTCGTCAATAGCGCTATCAACCTCGCCCAACGTAACGGTTGTCGTTAGGTCGTTGGCTACCCGGCGCTGCAAGACCTCGAATGTTGGGCTTGGCAAAAACCGGCGGGTAGACGAGAGCGTAATCCAGTCTCCCGGCTCAAGACGGAACCATTTCGCAACGAGCGTCACCTCAACGACAGCTTGGCGGCGGGCCCGCTTGCGTTCGATTTCCATGACGCGCTGGGCTTGTGAGCGAGATGTAACCGCCGTTAGGTCCAGCGTCTTGGTCAGTCTGATCGGGCCTACAACACCGCCGTCGATAGCCTCGTCTGCGCTCGACAGGCGCGGCGGTAATGGCATTTGCGTGTAGCCATGGGTAGGGTCTGTGAACGTTGCCTGGATGGCATTGGTCAACCGCGAGCGCGGGCGCTTAGGGTCAACAGTGTACCGCTTCTTCACAACCAAATCAGCGTCACTCAATGCGGCAACAACAGGCTGGGTGACACCGGCCATGATGCGATAGATGCCGCCCGACTCGATCAGTTCGCCGGCCATCGCGCCGGAACACGTCTCAAGAATTTCCCGGTTGGACTGGAGGGTGTTGAAGACCTTGTTGATCCGGTAGCGCGCTTCTGTCCCGCCTGCCTTTTTAGCAACGGCTTCGTCGCAGGAATTTGCCGCTGAAACATAATCAGAAAACCGGATTGCGGCAGCGGGCACGCGCATACCCAATAGAGGCAGACCGCCAGACGAGAACCCGCGGAGAACGTTATATTCGACCGTTGCGGCATTGTCCGTCCAGACCCAAGTTGCAGGGTTGCTCCACCGCTGCGCCCCAGAGCCACCGGCAGTGCTGTCAAAGCGTGGATCGTAGAGCTTTGCCCCCTTTACGATGAACGTGATTTTGGGGATGCCGTTCGGGAATTTCTCAGGAACGTAATTGCAGCTGATGGTCGCGTAACACATCCCCGTGCACTTATCGTCAGCTGTCCAGCGTCCACCGGAGTTCACGACAATTTCGGACGCTGCTGTCTGGCCTGGAGCTCCGCTGTAAAACTTGACGATCAGGTCAGGCCCGTAGCCGTCTACTTGGCCGGTAACCGGGTCCCATGACTTGAGAACAGTATCAACGTACAGTCCGGTTAAGCTGTCGCATTCATGGTCTACGAGAATAACGACCATTTGCAGCAGAGCATTGTTCTCGCCCGAGAGTTGCCAATAATGCAGGCTGCCATCTGGCACCGCCGTCCCAAAAAGAACTTGGCGCGGCGTGCTGGCATCGAGTTGCAAGCTGCCCTGGATACCCGTTGGAGCAGATGCGCTTTGAGCCTTCTTAGAGTTGATCTTGCGTGATAAAAACGACAGACCAACGCCCGCTCCAATTTGCAGGAATGCGGTAGTGAGCGCGCTAGCTCCAGCCAGCGGCGCGAGAAACCCGACGATCATTGGCATGTATGTTACACCGCGAAAGCGCGTTGAAGGATTTGACGCGGAAGGATTACAAAGCCCGTTTCATTCATAGAAAACGCAACAGGGCCATCAATAACGCCAGGGCTCATAAGCGGTTCGCCGTTGGGAATTTCTGGAAAACCAAGATCCCCGCGCTGTGCGAGAGTGACCGGGATTTCGACAAAATTGGCCTCAACGAGCTCCAGTACAGACCGGAAGCCGCGCGCGCGCAGAACGCGAAGTGCTGACACTGGGCATGAGTAGTTTCGGCACCCCTCGGCGGGATCGAACCCGGTCATGGCAAATACAGCATTCGAGAAGAGTGTGGCGCAGTCGGCTGAACCGAGCAGGAAGTCACTTCCCCGATGCGATTCGATCACCTGGCGCATGCCGATTTGCCATGATGGCAGTCGCGGCCGCCGGTCAAGTCGGGTAGCGGGAGCCATTGCGGCCCCATGGAACTTCTGTTGTGACGGACTTTCCGGTGTAACGTAGTGATCCGTCATTTGATGACACCGTTCGTTGATCTGGGTTTGAGCGCATGCGCCCATTGACCCGGCTGAGCTCGCGGTTGGAATTCTCAATACTCTGGTCGATGACAAATGCTTCGTCGCTGGCATCTGTGATTGGGGCCGCGTCCAGGAACCCGGAATAGAATGGCTCTACGTGGATCAGCACATCGTGGTCATCGAGCCATGCCCGATAAAGCGTCACTGGCGCTTGGTGCCAGTCTGTTGAAGCAATGATATCCATTGCTTCGTTGAGTAGGGCTCCAAGTTTCAGCGTCACCGCGTCTGAATCGAGCTGTGTCGTGCCGTGGATCTCCTCAAGAAGGATAGAGCCAGGCGCTGGGCCAAAGATGACACCGCCATGCGACAGGGAATAGTGCCAATTCCACAATCCAACGGATCCACTCGGGAAATCATACTGCACCATCGTTGCGATTTTGCAGCGGTCGATAATGGCGAGAACTTGGGGAGGGATTGCGAGCATCAGACTAACACCTGCAAACCTTCAAACGCGAATTCACCCATCTGGTAATTTGTGATGACCCGCTTCGGTGGCGTGATCAGCTGCATGTCGCAATATGGCTCTTCCAGTCGCACTGGCACGCCGTTAACAGCGTCAGGTGGTCTCGATGGCTCCACCGTCACGTTGACCTGGCCTCCTGATGCGACCCCGCCCTCAATGACCTTGAACAAGCGTTGGCGGGCGCCAACGGGAAACGACAACCAATCGCCGGGCGTCAGTGTTAGCCCATTCGGTAGTGATGAGATCGTAATTTCATCTGCGGCAGGTGTGAATACGCCGGCCGCCGCCACTGTTGGAATATACGACGTTGCAGCGGGCCCAAGTTCGAACTGCGCGCCCCAAGGATAAAACGTGCCTGTCGTGGCATTGGCAGAAAAGAACGGATACCAGCGCAACGACATACATCCAGCAGGTGTGGTCACTGTTGCAGCCAAGCGCACGAAACCGTCAACGCTGGCTGTGACGATATATGGCGCAGTCAAAACGATAAATGATGCCCCGGAAACATTGTAGAACGCGTGCCGCAGATCGGATGCGTTGAGTGACCCCAGCCGGACCCAGAGAGACGCCGTGTAGGTTGTCCCTGCAGATACTGTAAATACTTGGCTGATACCTCGTGACATCATGCCTGCGGCCGTAACTCGGTCAGCACTCAACGTTCCGTCAGGGGCGATCATCGCATTCGCCGATACGGACACGCCCGCATCTTTGCCCCAAGAAGCGCTATCAAAATCTTGCGAGCGTAGCGCCATGTTCGTCCGACTAGCGGTAGCAGCCAAAACACCGGACCCAATAAACGGGCTGCCCGACAACGATAAATCACCCCAGCCGTTGCGATGGGCCAGAGGATAACGGCCAGCGACTGGAGATCCCTTGAAATATTTCATCGCGCCTTTGAGCGACGCCGCCCAGGACTCAAGAGCTGATCTGTCCTGGGGCGTTGCCGTTTGTCCTGACCATTTTCCGTGCCAAAGCATCGGCGACACCTCAGCGGCGTTGGTGTTGCCACCTCCCGACAAATTCGTGCTTTGAAACCTATCGTCGTTGACCTCTTCTTGTTGATAGAGGCCTGACGGCATGGCGCGCGGGTAAGTGACTGCCATTTAGTTAGCCCTCCATGCGCTGAAATCGCTGTTTGCGGTCGAAGACCTTATTGATGCCGCGTTCTACCAATGCCGGCAGGGCTTCTGCCAAGCGCCGTTCTAGGTTCCCCGTGTCGTTGTCGGCACCACCTTGCATCGTGATGTTCAACGACAGCGGCACAGTGATCTGCGGCGCCGCTGGCGCAGCGGACGCGCTTGCACCGTTAGAGCCCGGGCTCGAGTATGCCCAAGGAGTAGGCTTGCCAGCGTCTTCCTTGCGGATGACGCGCTCGCCTTTCTGCAGGATGGCTGGCACCTCGTCACGCGCCAGCCCTGGCCAGCCGCCGGTGTGGAAGCGATGCGCGCCGGCGAACACTGATGGGGACACGGCACGCGTTGGAATGTTATCGTTGCCCGCGATGCCGCCGGCGTGAAGAATGCCAGGGATAATCGCCCCTCCAAGCAGACCGCCGCCGCCTGCCCCGCCGCCGGTCGCCGCACCGATCAGACTTGACCCAGCGCCACCCTGACCAAATATTGCGTTGAAGGCGTTGTTCAACCCAACGTCGATCAGCTTGGATGCGAAGTTCTTGAGTGCGCCAGACAGGGCGTCCATGGCGTTCTTGCCTTCAGCAATGTCGTGTACGAACGTCGATGCAAATTCCTGGGCGTTGCCGCGTGCCGTTTTGATTGCTTCGTCCAGCCGGTACATGCCTTCAATGGCGGGGTCGATAGATTTTCCGTTGTCAAGCAGACCGGCAGACTTGAGGCGGTTGAACACGGCCTGCTCTGACTCAGAGCGGCCGGATTGTGCCTGCTGGAACCGCAGATCGTTGAGAGCGTTGACGCGTGCCAGGCTCGTTGCCAGCTCGCCGGCTGCGGCTGCCTCAGCTTTGATTGCCTTGACCTCTGCGTCTGTCACGCTTGTGCGGTTTCGAAATGCTTCTTCCTTGGCTTGTGCGAGTAGCTGGAACTCAGTTTTGGCCTGGGCCACGGCGCCCGCGCTGCGCCCAATGAGGGCGATATCCATGCTGGCGGCTTCGTTTGCCTGAGCGGCGGCGAACCGGCGTTCACGATAAGCCTCCGACAGTGCAACTGTCGCTTCTGTCATGACGCGTGTCTTGGCCGCCTGTGCTTCGAACTTAGCGTTGACGTTGCCAGACTGCTCTTCCTTAGCGAGCGTTTCGCGATATGCGAGGTCTGCGCGCTGGGCTGTCGTGCGGGCGTTGATTGCTTCAAGAGCGAATTTCTGGTCCTGCTGAGCAAGCTCGAGGCTGGACTTCTGCTTCGCCATTTTGAGTTCGATGCTCTGAACCTCTTCGGCGCGCAAGGCGACGGCACGGGCGGTTGCGGCCTGCTCGATTGCTGGTAGAGCCAGGAACGCGGCCCGGTCCTTTACCTTGGCGTTCAGGTCTTCATAAGCCGACGTTGCGGCGCGCAAGCTGGCTACGTCTGGTAGCGCCTTCCTAATCGCATCACTGAGTTCAATCGATTTCGTTGCTTCCGCAGCCTTCTGGCTGGCCTTGCGTTCTTCTTCAAGCGCTGCTGTCAGACGATCTACATCAGCAATTGTCTTCGAGAGATACGACGCGTTTGGCTCAACGTTTCGCTGAAGCACGTCAAGTCGCTTTTTTGCTTCAGAAAGCTGGGACTCGAGTGATTTGTCACTATCATCCGAGCCAACAACTTTCCCGAGACCCGCCCAGAACCGCGACGACGCCGACGTCAGCTTGTCCCAAGCTCCCGCCCAGCCGCCAGTTTCAGACCGCGCCGCTGCGGTTGCCGATTTCACGCCGGCCAACAACACTTGCTGCGCCTCGAAGCGCTTGTTCTGCGATGCTAGATTGATGATGTTTTGCACAGTTGTCGCATCAAATGCGGCGAGTCGCTTGTTGAGGTCCTCAACACCCTTTGCCGGGTCAGCGAACGCCGATGCGAGCCGCTGCGCCGCGGCAACCGGGTCCTCGCCATAGACGTTTGCAACCTGCCTCGTTACCTCGACCAATTGCTTGGTCATATCGGCACCAATCTTGCCAGTTGATGTATAGGCAATTGCCATTTCGCGCGCCGTGCCGACGGTGAGCTTGCCGGTCTTCGCGGACGCGTCCGCAATGCCGTTGATGTCGCGCGCTGTCACACCTGCAGCGCCGCCGATCCCGATCAGCGCCATCTTCACTTCTCGTTGGGCTTCGCGCCATGAGTACCCGGCATAAAGGCCGGCGGCTGCAAATGACAAAGCGCCAACCGTAAGCAGGCGCATGGGCGTCACGGCGGCCTTTACCATTTGCGTCAGCGACGTGAGCGAACCTCTGACGCCGCCTTCTCCCTGCTGCAATACCTGAAACACCTGCCCGCCTTGTGAGGCGAGGATACGCATCGGTTCGGCGCCCATGGCAGCCATGGTCACAATGTCATTCAACTGGAAGCCGAGGTTCGAAATGGCGGTGCTCGACAACACGGCTGCTGCCGTGTTGGTTTTGGTTGCGTTGGTGGACTTGCCGATAGCCGCTGCCTGGGCATGGAACCCATGTTCGACGCGCGCCAGTGCCTCCGATCGCTCGATATCGGACAGCGCGCCCATTTTCGCGGCCTTGTTGATCTCGGCA
>JABFRJ010000162.1 GCA_013141255.1 Hyphomicrobiaceae bacterium | reverse complement strand
AGCGAAAACTCCTGCTTTACCGCCTCATTGAGCTCGTCTTCCGAAACCGAGCGCGTCACTCGAATATCGAGGGCATCAAATTCGACGGGCTGCCCAGTCCGCAGTTCAATCGATTTCAGAATGAGCTGCAGCGCCTGGTCTTCCATTTGCTCCGGCTCCAGATCCTCGGCATTGTCTCGCGCCAGTGTTGCCACCATGCCCCGTTGCCAGTGCAGTCGCGAAAGTAGCCAGGCATCGGCATCGGCTGCCGACCAAACTGCGCGTGATCCGATCTTGCCCGGTTTTGGAAGTTGGGGCTCACCAGGATCCCATGGCCCACGCCACGCGCGCTCGATGGTGCTGCGACTGACGCTGGCTGCTTTTATGAGTTCAGCGTAGCCGACGAGCTGCCGCAAACTACCCCGGGTACGCAGCGGGGTACGCAAGTCCGAATTGGTATCGTCAGTCGCGTGAATACCCATATCGATCTCCTCGACCATCAATGGCTTCAAACGCTGAAGTGATTTGTCGGCAAACACCATCGATTTCGGGCCGCACGCCACAGCATTTGCGTACCCGGTGCGTACCCAGCAGTGTTGGTGGTGGTGGCGTAAGTCTCTAAGCTATTGATTTTATTGGCTGGGGGACTAGGATTCGAACCTAGACAAGCAGAGTCAGAGTCTGCGGTCCTACCATTAGACGATCCCCCAATCCGGGCGCCCGACGAGGGGCGCTTGTCCAGATCGGACGGCTGTTGTTTAGCCCCCCTAGGCCCTCGACGCAAGAGCCGGCTTAGGGCATCGAACTAACCGTCCGGGTCAGAAATCGCTGAACAATCGTGCGCGTCGCCCACCAAACCAGTAAGCTAAAAAGAGCGTCTGGCCTACAATCGCGACGCCGCGCACACCTCATTGCGACGCATAGTCCCAAACGCCCCAATCCCAGCCAACCCAGCCCCTGCAAACCAAGTCTCCGAGCGCACATGTTCTCCGAGCGCGCTTACATCATGCGTCCCGGTCTTTAGACCTCCCAGTCTCAAAGCACCCCGGTCTTTGGCATCGCACTCGCTATCGCAATCACAAAAACACCGAAGACCTAAGCGCCGAGGCAACGCTTAAGTCATCGATGTTAGCCGACGGCAGGGGGACCTTAAGTCGCCGGCGAGGGGTACCAGATTAGTTCGTCAGGCGCAGGCGCGAAATATCTTGAGCGATGGCTTTGAAGGCAGCTTTCAGTTCATCGCCATTTTCGGCTTTGTAGAAAGAACCGTTCGTGCCAGCGCAATCCTTGAGCGTGTCAGCAGCAGCGGGATCATCGCCCACTGCGATAAAGCCGACGGCGTAGATCTTGATGTGCTGGTCGCGCATGTTCGAGCACAACGTCTTGGCTTTTTGCTGCGATAAAAGTTCGTTGATTGAACGCGGCGAACTCAGCTTGCCGCCAACTGTATTATAAAGCCCGTCCGTCATAAGCACGACAACCTTCATCGTGCCTTTGTCCGAATAGTCAGCAGGTTTGCTAGCGCTGGGCCAGATGCTGGTCCACTTCGGCGAGATCAGGTTCCAGGCCCACGTCGTGCCGAGATGTCCAGCAGTTGAAGCACCAGGTGTCATGGTCGCCACCGCAGCTTTAAGTGTCGCTTTCTTGTCGGTCAAAGGAACCAATTTTGCATTGGTCGGGCAGTTCTGCGCACCAGAAAGATCGGCCTTAGATTTGAATGATGCAAAGCCGATCGGCGCATCGTCTGTGGTGTCGTACGATGCACTCTTGCGCTCATAAACGCAGCTTGTACTGCTGCCGCCAGACACAGCTGACGCATAGCTACCCAAGTTGACGCCAGCATCAAACGGCGCAAGGCCAATGCGAACCTTGGTTGTTCCGGTGCCGCCATCTGGCAGCAAGATGTCGAACAAATCGTTCGATGCCTCTTTCAAGCTAGCCAGCTTCTGTCGGCCTTTGATGCTGCTGCTCATCGAGCCGGTAACATCGAGCTGCAAACCAACTTCAATATCTTGCTGATTATACATCGCCGTAGACGACACAGGCAGATCGATCTTGTCGATGCCAGCGATACGCGCGAAGGCTGTCGGCACATGGCTCTCAATCGTTGATGTGACCGTGTTGTTCGACTTGTTGATGTTGACCTTGAAGCTTGTAACCTTCGCAATGCCCTTCGCCGCGCTGGCATTGGTGTCAAAGAATGTTTTCGCCAATGTTTGCACATCGTCTTCTGTACTGCTGCCATCTTTCATACCTTTTGCAGCAGCAATTGTTGCTGTATCAAGCGCGGCAGCTAGGCCTTGCTTGGCCTGCATGGCGCGGCCCAAATCAAAGGCGCAGCCAACGGCCATCATGGTGCCAAACATCGTCAGGGCGAACATCATACCAATGGAGCCGCGCTCATCGCGGGCTACAGCGGTGCTGAGGTCGCCGCCGAGTTCGGAAAATTTCGGATGAAGTCGCATATGTCTCTCCTTGGAACAGCGCTCAGCTGTTGCCAGGGAGTTTTGCAAGCCCGATGCCGATTCGCGCCAAGAGACGCGCTGCATTAGAAAACGGACTGATCGGAAGCAACTAGACTTAACAATGTATGACTAGACGTGCGAACTCAGATCAAAATTGTCATTTTGACTGCGAAATCGGCCTAGGATCGTCGAAAATACAGAACCTCAGCCAAGTGCCAATGCGCAACGCATTTGATTGAAGATCGCTCCAGCCAGTGTCGCATTTTCAAAACGGTACAAGCTGCTGCAGCGCCCGTGTTTCAAACTGGGACCATCAGTTGGATTTTATTAAAAATCCGAAGCAATGCCGCCTTTTTCCCAGTCGCCATAACGGACGGGGTCAGGCCCTCCTTGTCCGCCAAACTCAGCCGGACGTTCAGGGCCAGTGCTAAGGGCCTTACGCCGAGCCTCAGCTTCCGCCAGCGCCCGCTGGGCTTCGGGCGTCAAGATTTTCCCGGTCACAAGCTCGACAGGCGCAGCCTGATCACCTGACGCATCAGCAACCCGAGCCTCCACGGCTGGATCTGAGTTTGGGGGCGGGTTCGTCATCTCAACAGTCCCTGATAAGATACAGACAACAGCGGCACTGGCTGTTCTGGCATTCATCACCATATAACATGGCGACAACCAGGCCACCCCCTCAGACGCGAGCCGCCGCTTGTGTCGCAGGCGGATCGGTCAGATCGCGCGCCAGAGGAGGACACACCGCATGCCCATGAACTTCACGCGCACTGCGTTCTTGCTGGTAGCCCTAATGGCGCTATTCCTGGGCGTAGGTTCAGCCATCGGCGGCCAAGGCGGCATCGTGATCGCCTTTGTGTTGGCCCTCGGTATGAACGTCATGACGCTGTGGAAGTCCGACAAGCTCGTCTTGCGCATGCACAAAGCCCAGGAGGTCGATGCGAGCTCCGGCGGCGAGTATTACGAGATTGTCCGCCAGTTGGCTGGCCGCGCTGAATTGCCCATGCCGAAGGTTTACGTCCTCAACACGCCCCAGCCCAATGCCTTCGCTACCGGTCGCAACCCTGAGAATGCGGCAGTGGCGGCCTCAACCGGTCTGCTCGAAATGTTGTCACGCGAGGAAGTTGCGGGTGTGCTTGCCCACGAACTCGCCCATGTCAAAAATCGCGACACCCTGACTATGACCGCCGCCGCCTCCATCGGTGGCGCGGTTTCGATGGTCGGCCAGTATCTGCAATTCGGCGCTATCTTCGGCCGTCGCGACAGCCGCACCAGTTGGCCCGCTTTTCTGTTCGGCGCCGTCGTCGCGCCGTTTGCCGCCATGTTGATCCAGATGGCCATCAGCCGCTCGCGCGAATATCAGGCCGATCGAATGGGTTCTCTCATCTGCGGCAACCCTCGCTGGCTCATGTCGGCACTGGCCAAGATCGATGTCGCAGCCCGCAAACTGCGTAACCCGACAGCCGAAGCACACCCGGCGACAGCACACATGTTTATCGTCAACCCATTAAATGGTCGCGGCATTGACAGTTTTTTCTCAACCCATCCCAAAATCGAGAACCGCCTCGCGGAGCTTGAAAAGCTAGAGCAGGAAATGATCGCCGCCGGCACCATCGAACGCAATGAACCGACGCGCCCCCCTTCGATCATTGCGGGCGGCGCACCCTGGCTGCGCAGTCCATCATCGACGAACGGTAGTGAAAACAACGGCGGCCCCTGGGGCTGACAAATAAAAATGCCAGACCGGAGCACATTTTGAAAAGCTCAGCATCACCACTCAAATTAATCTGTGTCCACACCGGTGCGATACACGTCGAGACGTTTCGACCACTGCTGACAGCGTTAGATGCGAGCGTCGCGCAAGATCATGTTGTTCGTATAGATTGGCTTGATCGCGCCCGCACCGATGTTGCGGCACTGGGACATATGTCGCCCGAGCTTCAAGCCGAGATAGCCGCCGAATTGACGCGTCTTTCCGCTGCAGCTGACGCCGTATTATGCACCTGCACCACATTGGGGCCAGTTGTAGACGACGTTGCGGCGCTCAATTCAAAAGTGCTGCGAATTGATCGACCTATGATGGATCGCGCCGCCAACCACGACGGTACCATTGTCGTTGCTATGTGCCTTGAGAGTACGCGCGCGCCGACGTTGGCAGCGCTCGAAGCCGCTCGACAGAAATTCGCACGCGACAACAAAGTCGCTGTTATTATGTGCGCCGACGCTTGGCCCCATTTCGAAGCCGGTGATAAGTCTGCATTCTCCCGCGTCGTCGCAGGCAAAATTGCTCATGACCTAAAAGCGATCGCCAACCCCGCATGCATTGTTCTTGCTCAAGCTTCGATGGCTGATGCCGCCGCCCAACTGCAGGAGCTTGCCATTCCAGTTTACGCATCACCTCATCTTGCAGCAGAAGCCGTTGTCGCGGTTGCGCGCCAACACGCCAATTTGCCGTGACGTAAAACGCCACCAAATCCTATGCCAAATCTTGAAACTGCAATTTCCGCTATCACGCGTAAACTCAAGGAAACCTACAATGAGCTATATGGTCCGCCTCGGTCTCTACAATCTGACTTTCTGGCTCGGCGGTGTCGCCGTGTTCTTCTTGTTTGCAACGGGACAAATTCTGTACGGCGTCATCGGCTTCATCGTCTGGGGCATTGTCAATTGGCTACAATTCAAATCGTTCTTCTTCAAGGGTGTGTCGCGCATCACCCCCTATGGTTTTCTGAAGAGATAACCTGTTGACGCTCGTCTCATGATGTTTGCTCAAAATAGGGAGGTAGAAATGCGCAATCGCGTTCAGATGACATTAGTGGCGTGTATCGCCTCGTTAGGTCTATTAAGCGTCGTCACGCCGTCACGAGCCCAAGTCCCGCCCACTGCATCCGAAATCGCCGCCTATCAAGGCCTGCATCGGGCCGCCGCCAGCGGCGACTTGAACGCGTTGAATGCTGTCCTCGCGACCAAGCCTGACTTGGAAGCTCGCGATGGTAGAGGCCGCACAGCGCTGCACATCGCCGCCCACGCCTCTGCGTATGATAAAGTACGCGCGCTCGTCGCAGCCGGTGCCAACGTGCGCGCGCTCGACAGCCAGCGCTATGACATCATCACCATCGCGGCCGTCAAAGATGACGCAGCGATGGTTGATCTTGCCATCAGTCTTGGTGGCGATCCCAAAGCCATCACCTCGCTTTACGACGGCACAGCGCTGATCGCGGCTGCCCATCTCGGCCACGACGGCGTTATCCGCAGCCTCATCAAAGCCGGCGCCTCTCTCGATCACGTCAATAATCTCACCTGGACGGCTGTGATCGAGGCCATCGTGCTCGGTGACGGCGGTCCACGTCATCAAGCCTCGCTCAAAGCCCTTGTCGAGGCGGGCGCCAAAATATCAATCCCCGACAAGGCAGGCGTCATGCCATTACAAATGGCTGAACAGCGCGGCTACACCGCCATGGTCCAAATCCTGAAATCTGCGCCTCGCCGCTGAACCCTGGATGATCCAGTCTGCGAAAGTAGATTGTCGACAATCTTTTAATGCTCTAGCGTGGCCCCCATGGTCACTTTGAACCCGATCAAAAAGCGCTCAACCGAAGCTCTCGCCCTGGATCAGCTCCGGGCCGCGATCGTCGGTGGCACGCTGTCCGCAGGCGCACGTCTCACCGAGCAAGACCTCTCGACCAAGCTCGCCACCTCCCGCGCCACCATTCGCTCGGCGCTGCATCATTTGGTCTCCGAAGGACTCGTGGTCCAAGTCCCCTACACTGGTTGGATGGTCATATCACTGACCGCCCGCGACGCCCGCGAACTCGTCAGCCTGCGCTCAAGCCTCGAATGCCTCGCGGCTGAAAGTGCCGCTCAGTCAACGGACACCACCGCCCGCGCCGAATTTGACCGCGCCTTCAAGGCGCTCGTCGCGGTCGCAGCTGCCCGCAAGCCCGTTGCAGCGTCGGCCGCCGATGCCGCTTTCCATCGCGCCATGGTGCTGTTGTCCGGCCACGAGCGCTTGGCCCAACACTATCGCCTTGTTGAGCAGCAGATCAGCGTCTTGATCGCCTCCGCTAATGCGTTACTGTCCGATCCAAAATTGTTGGTCGGACAGCACCAGCCGATATACGATGCCATTACCAAGCGTGATCCTATCGCAGCAGTTGTCAAAGTTCGCGCCCACATCACCGCCGAAGGCGATAAATTGATCGCCCATCTCAATACCATCGAAGCCGCCACCAACGCCGCCTCGACACCAACAAGAAAAAAGACGAGGCTTTGATATGCCGTCACAACGCCCACAGGCCAAAGGCACGCGCATGATCGACAATGCGCGCACCATTGTCACTGAATACCGCTTTGCCCCTGGTGCCGAAACGGGTTGGCACAAACATGGGCACGACTACGTCGTCGTGCCCATGACGACAGGCAACCTGCTAATCGAAGGTCCCGGCGGCACGTCGACGTTGGCGCCGCTGACAGCAGGCATACCTTATGCCCGCACCGAAGGTGTCGAACACAACGTCGTCAATCCAAATGCCACCGAATTTGTCTTCATCGAAATCGAAATGAAATGAAACGTGATAGGCCGTTGGTCAATCACGCTTGAATGACTCGCCTGCTTCGCTTCCCATGAAAACTCACCACTCACCACTCACCACTCACCACTCACCACTCAGGAGACCTCCATGGCCCCGCTCGATATGAAGCCCAACGAACTGGAATCCTATTGGGTTCCTTTTACGCCGAACCGTAGCTTTAAGAAAAAGCCGCGCCTGTTCTCGGGCGCCAAGGATATGCATTACATCACCCCAGATGGCCGCAAGATCATCGACGCGTCGTCGGGCTTGTTCTGCGTCAACGCCGGTCACGGTCGCGACAAGATTACCAAAGCCATCCAGCAGATGGCCGGCCAGCTCGATTTCGCGCCACCATTTCAATACGCCCATCCCGCAGTGTTCGAGCTCTCCTCCAAGCTCGCGTTGATGGCCCCTGGCGATCTCGACTATTGCTTGTTCGCCAACTCCGGCTCCGAAGCTGTCGACACCGCCCTCAAAGTAGCGCTCGCCTATCATAAGGCTCGTGGCGAAGGCGGACGCACACGCTTCATCGGCCGCGAACGCGGCTACCACGGTGTCGGCTTCGGCGGCATCTCGGTGGGCGGCATGGTCAACAATCGCAAGGCCTTCGGCAACATGCTGACAGGCGTGGATCACCTGCCCACAACTTACAACAAATCGAAGCAAGCCTTCACCAAGGGTGAGCCGGAGTGGGGCAACGAAACGCTCGACGAACTAACGCGCATGATTGGCCTGCACGACGCGTCCACCATTGCCGCCGTCATCATTGAGCCGGTCGCCGGGTCAACCGGCTGCATCCCGCCACCCAAGGGTTACATCAAGAAGCTGCGCGAAATCACCGAGAAGCACGGCATTCTATTGATCCTTGACGAAGTCATCACCGGCTTCGGTCGTCTCGGTTACGCCTTCGCCGCCGAACGCTACGGCGTCGTCCCTGACATGATCACATTCGCCAAAGGCATCACCAACGGCGCGGTGCCGATGTCCGGTGTCATGTGCCGCAAGGGCGTCTATGAAACGCATATGTCTGGCCCCGAATATTTGGTCGAGCTGTTCCACGGCTACACCTATTCGGGCCACCCACTCGCCGCCGCCGCAGGTCTCGCAACGCTTGAGGTCTACAAAGAAGAAGGCCTGTTCGAGCGGGCGAAAAAGATGGAGCCGTTGTTTGCCGACGCCATGATGAGCCTCAAGGACGCGCCGAACGTGGTCGACATTCGCCCCATCGGTATCATGGCCGGCATCGATCTGGCGCCCATTGAAGGTAAGCCAGGGCTGCGCGGTTACAATGCCATTGAGAGCATGTATCACGACCATGATCTTTATGTGCGTGTGACCGGCGACACCATTATTGTCTCGCCACCACTTATCGTCTCAGAAGCACAGATAAGCGAAATCACGGATAAGCTGCGCACAGTCATCAAAGCCGTCGCCTGAGTATTCACTTCCCAAGCGCATGAGAGTTCTCACTCTGGTTCCCCTCCCCCTCCACGGGGAGGGGT
>JABFRJ010000035.1 GCA_013141255.1 Hyphomicrobiaceae bacterium | reverse complement strand
CGTCACGAATCGTCAAAAGATCGCGCCAAGCTTGCCGCTTTGCCGCCGGCGTGCGGAGCAAATAGGCCGGATGCAGAGACGCCATCGCCCGCACCGTGCGGCCACCAATGTCCATATCGTGCCATTGACCACGTGCGCGTGTAATACCTTCATTCACCGACAGAACGGCCTTGGCCGCAGTACCTCCAAGTACCAAGATGAATTCCGGTTTCACTAGCGCAATTTGTCGCTCAAGGAACGGACGGCATATCTCCGTTTCTTCAGGCGTTGGCGCCCTATTGCCCGGCGGACGCCAATACACAACGTTCGCAATGTGCAGCTTATCGGGCTGCAACCCTGCAGCGATAAGCATGCGATCCAAGAGCTGCCCAGGTGGGCCAACAAACGGTTTGCCTTCGAGATCTTCTTCCCGTCCTGGAGCCTCGCCAATAATCATCAACGGCGCGACTTCTGCCCCTCGATAAACACACAAATTCATGGCCGTTGTCTTGAGACCGCAGCCGTCAAACTCACGAAGAACACCAATCAGTCCCTCGAGCGACTGCGCACTATCTGCAAGTTTACGCGCCGCAGTCAAAGTTGCATCGGGGCTTTTGGGTAAGAATTGGCGCGAAGGTGCAGCAGTTGTCGATGGTGTTGCACGCCCCGGCAACGGTGGCTTCGACGTGGTCCGTGTTTCACCATTCGCGTCAGTACCGCCTATTGGGCGTGCCGCAAATGATGTGGCTTGCGCACTCCCACTCGAAGGCAAGTTGTAATGCGTGCCAGGCCCCTCCACGCGTCCAGTCCACACGACAGCACTATCCTCGACTGCGGCATCGACGCCCATTGCGCGATACCAAGCCAACAAGCCTGCTTGTGTTTCTAACGATGGATGAAGCATGTGCGGCAACGAACCAATTTCCCTGTGAACGTGTCTACACCCGTAAACCACGGGTACAACAACTTGACCAGAGCTGATGCAACTCCAGGCGTTGTATGCAACATTGTGCGATGCTTCTATCCTAATTTGCTCGAATATCCTCTATTGCCATCGTCTCGTGGTATTCAGGTTCGGAAATTGACTAGGATCACGACCAATCCAAAGGCCGCTTGCCAGGACCACAGTATGAGTGACGCGCAAATCTACGACATCGCCATTGTTGGTGGCGGTATCAATGGCTGCGGTATTGCTGCCGACGCAGCCGGCCGCGGACTAAAAGTCGCGCTAGCCGAAAAAGGTGACCTAGCTGGCGCCACATCGTCCGCAAGTTCAAAGCTGATCCATGGCGGCTTGCGTTATCTCGAATACTACGAGTTCCGCCTCGTGCGCGAAGCACTCGGCGAACGTGAGGTGCTTCTCCGCAAAGCGCCACATTTGATCTGGCCACTTCGCTTTGTACTGCCACACGCCGAAGGTCTCCGTCCGCGCTGGATGCTCCGCGCCGGACTATTCATGTACGACCATCTCCACGCGCGCAGTAAAATTCCAGCCTCAAGCAGTATTGATCTGACGCAGGACGTTTCCCGGGCACCGCTTCAATCGAAATTTACCAAAGGCTTCAGCTACTATGACTGTTGGGTCGACGACGCTCGCCTGGTGGTCGCCAACGCCATGCACGCCCGCGTCAAAGGGGCCGACATCTGGACCAACACAGAAGTCGTCGCCACCACGCAGCAAGACGGAATTTGGCGCGTAATACTTAAAGACCCGCAAGTTCAGCGCGAAATCCGCGCGCGATCACTCATCAACGCCGCAGGCCCTTGGGCCGAACGCGTCGACCGCCTCACATCAACGCCCGGTTTCGGCAACAACATCGCGACAGTCAGACTGGTCAAAGGCAGCCACCTCGTCGTCCCGCACGTCCATGGCGCCAATGACGCTTACATTCTCCAAAGCGCCGACAAACGTGTCGTCTTTGTTCTACCTTTCGAGGAACATTTCACCATTATTGGTACAACAGATGTTGCCTACGACGGCGATCCCGGCAACGTCACCTGCACGCCCGAAGAAGAGACCTATTTGCTCGATCTCGTCAGTACATTTTTTAAAACACCGTTATCAACCAAAGATGTCGTCTGGCGCTATTCCGGTGTCCGTCCACTTTATGACGATGGCAGTGCTAATGCATCTGCCGTCACCCGCGACTACCATCTCGAATTGGCCAACGCTCCATCGAGCGCGCCTCGCTTGTCAATTTACGGAGGCAAGATTACGACCTATCGTTGCCTGGCGGAAGATGCGCTCGCACGCCTGCTTCCAACGCTACCTAATCGAGCCAAATCCGCCTGGACCGCTAACGAAACGCTCCCCGGTGGCGACATTCTGAATGCAGACTTCGATTCGTTCTTCAAAAAGCTACAGCAACAAAAGTCAGGCTTTGATACCGTTCATCTTCGTCGCCTCGCCCGTCGTCACGGCAGCTTGATTGCGGACGTTTTAGGTGACGCAAGATCACTGTCAGATATGGGCGAGCACATCGGCGAGGGGCTGACAGAACGGGAAATCCAATATATGAGATCGCGCGAATGGGCGACGACACCCTACGATATACTCTGGCGCCGGACCAAGCTTGGGCTACACTTCATCGCCACGAAATCCGATGCTGAACGTCGCGCCATCACTGACCGTATCGGAGCGCTCCTTTAATGGTCGAAGCTTCACAAACACGCATGAGTCCTATTGCATCCGCGTCCACAGATGTCTGGAGCAACGTGCGCGTTATCCTGACCGACATCGACGACACGCTCACCACTCATGGCCGCGTCACTGCCGACGCTTACACAGCCCTCGAAAACCTCCGAGCCGCAGGCGTGCTCATCATCCCCGTCACCGGTCGTCCTGCGGGCTGGTGCGATCTGATTGCACGCGCATGGCCAGTCGATGCTGTCGTTGGTGAGAACGGTGCCTTTTATTTTCGCTATGACGAGCGTCGTCGTCGCATGATCCGAGTCAGCGCGGACAGCGAAGTGGAGCGTCGCGAAAAACGTAAGCGGCTCGACGCACTCGCTACAAAAATCCTGCATAACGTGCCCGGCAGTGCCATTTCAGCCGATCAAGCCTATCGCCAAGCCGATCTCGCCATCGACTTCTGCGAAGATGTGCCACCACTCAGCGATGCCGCCATCGCCGCCATTACAGATGCCTTCAAAAGCGAAGGTGCGACGGCAAAAATCAGCTCAATTCACGTCAACGGTTGGTTCGGCGCCTACGACAAGCTAACCATGACACGTCGTCTATTGGCCGAAGCGTTCTCAATCGACATCGACCGACACAACGATTTAATTGTTTTCGTCGGTGACAGCCCCAACGACTCGCCGATGTTTGGCCACTTCGTAAAATCCGTCGGCGTTTCCAACGTGCGCACCCTCGCCGATCGTTGCGAATGGTTGCCCGCCTACGTCACGCACTCGCCGCAAGGTCGCGGATTCGCTGAATTGGCTGCAACAATACTCAAATCTCGTGCGATCTGACCTCGTGATACTCAACGCAACAGTGTTAAATGTGTTGACGCCAGCATAATAAAGGACCGCAGCGCATGACGCGCAAACTTCTCGACGATTGCTTCTTGCACGATCAAGACCGTTTGCGTCACGACGATGCTATAGCGCTGCTCATATCGCGCGTCACAACTGTCGTTGGGGAAGAGCACGTACCGCTAGACCATTGCGCGGGCCGCACACTGTCAACGGCCTTACACGCAGCACAACCGGTGCCAGCCTTTACGAATTCCGCAGTTGACGGTTATGCCTTTGCTCATCGAGATGCAGTCAGCGCAGCATCACCGGGAATTCCCGTTGTAGATCGCGTTGCCGCCGGCCATGCCCGAGCAATTGCTGTGCCTCAAGGCCATGCCGTCCGCATCTTCACTGGCGCCGCCTTGCCTCCAGGCGTTGATACCGTCGCCATGCAAGAAGATTGCGCAGTCAATACTATTGCCAACATTCCGCACGTTACAATCCCGGTTGGCCTAAAGCCTAGCGCCAATGTCCGCAAAGCCGGCGAGGACGTCGCGGCCAACACTGAGTTATTCATCCGTGGCAACATCATTCGCCCGCAAGACATTGCGGCGTTAGCCTCCATCGGCATCGCGTCGGTACCAGTTTACAAGCGTCTACGCGTGGCGATCTTATCATCAGGCGATGAGATTATCCGACCAGGAACTCAGCTAACTTTCGGACAAGTCTACGACGCCAACGCGCCCATGATTGCAAGCCTTGCCCGCTCCGCTGGCTGTGATGTCACTGATCTAGGGATCGCGCCAGATCGTGAAGCCGACGTCGAAGCAGTCTTGGCCAATGCCGCTGCGCGCTTCGATGTCATCATCACGTCAGGTGGTGCCAGTCGCGGCGAAGAAGATCATCTCATCACTACGCTGGACAAACTCGGCAAACGCCACATGTGGCAGCTCGCTATCAAGCCGGGCCGACCGATGGCGCTAGGCCAGATTGGTAATTGCGTGGTGCTCGGGTTGCCAGGAAACCCTGTCGCTGTTTTCGTCTGCTTCTTGCTCTATGCCTTTCCGATGCTACGTGCGCTCGGTGGTGCCCCATGGCATGAACCGCGACGTCTGTATCTCCCGGCCAAATTCAGCTTCGAAGGCCGCAAAACAGGTCGCCGAGAATTTTGGCGTGGCGCGCTGGTAGACACTGCATCTGGTCTCGCAGTCGACAAGTACAACCGCGACGGCTCAGGCTTGATAAGCGGCCTGCGCTGGGCCGATGGCCTGATCGACATCCCAGAAGACCTGCCCGAAGTCCGCGTAGGCCAGCCAGTTGGCTTTATATCGTTCAGCGAATTCGGCATTTCAAGTCGCTAAGCTGCTGCATTTGGCAACCCAGGCCCTACCACTGGCGCAAGGGGGGCATGCCAAACATTAACCCGTTGACGTATTGGAGAAGCCGGCGGAGTGCGCTATCGCTTGCTGCGGCGCACAATCTGTAAACTCAAGCTGGACCCCAAAGTCCGGACTGCAAAGGCGGCAAGCGATGCATGCGAAGACAGACAACGCGATCCGCTACCTGTTTGATAAGCCGCCTGAGCCCGGCGCCACGCGGGAAGTCGTCCCCGGCCTGACGTGGCTTCGCCTACCTCTTCCCTTCATTCTCAACCACGTCAACGTCTGGATTCTTGACGACGGCGGCACCGGGCGCCGCGCGGGCGTAACCGTGATCGATACTGGCGCCGACAAACCCGACACTCGTGCCATTTGGGAGCGCGTAATCAATGAAGATCTCAAAGGGCGCCGGATCAACCAGCTGATTTGCACTCACGGCCACCCCGACCACGTCGGTCTTGCCGGATGGCTCGTCGAAAAACTCAATATCGACCTGCACATGACACTGGCCGAATGGCTGGCCCCGCAGGTCTGGCGTGAAGAAGGTCTTCGTCCAATCAGCCCAGACGTTGAAGCTTTCTATCGCAATCACGGCGTGCCCGACGACGCCATCGCTAAGATCCGCGCGGTCCGTGAAGCCTCACCCTTCCGTAATCATCCGCTGCCGTCCAATTTTGTCCGCTTCCGCGACAACGAAATGATCCGCTTTGGCAAGCGCAATTGGAAGGTGCTCGTCAACGGCGGACACGCTGATGAACACGCCTCGTTCTGGTCCAAGAAGGACGGCATCCTCATTGCGGGCGATCAGGTTTTATCGAGAATTACGCCAGTTGTAGGCGTGTTTCCAAGCCAGCCGCATTCAGATCCCTTGTCGGATTACCTCCGCTCGCTGGTCCGTCTACGCAAGCTGCCCGACGATACGCTGGTGCTGCCATCCCACGGCCTACCGTTCCGTGGTCTCCACACACGCTTGGATGAATTGGCCGGCCACCACGAGAAACGTCTCGCACAACTTATGGATCTCATGAAAAAACCCACCAGCGGTTGCGAACTCGCTCACGGGTTGTTCAAAAAAGCCATGGCTGAAGGGCAAACGCTCCTAGCGCTCGCCGAAACGCTCGCCCACGCCCATCATCTCGTGACCAAGGGTCAAGCCAAGCGGATTGTGGCTAAGAACGGCAACATCACCTACGTCGCACGCTAAGCGACGTAGAATCTCCGACCGCGATCGCTTGAATGAGCGCCAGCATCAGTAACTGCCCGTCTCAGTGAATACTGGAAATCTCGAGCTTATCGCCGATGGCATGGCCAATGGCCGCGTGATGACTGTCGGTCAACGCCAGCGGAGTCCCGTCCGCACCATGCAGGGCGAACAAGTTGATGCCGTCCGGCAGTCCTTCGACTGTCGGAAACATACGCTGAGCTTCATCGGAAGTCATCGCCCGGATATAGGCGATTTTGCCATCGCCCAACCGCGCCAGATCGGCAGCGGCTGCGAGGCTGAGATCCGCGACGGCGGACCGCTTCTGCTGTACGGCCTTTTCCATGACGCTAACTCCTCCAAGGTGGGAAGATGGGATGCGCTCATGCTGGCTTTCCTAAGGCCGATTATCGACCGGAAGGAAACAACAATACGCACATTGTCACTTGATTCGATTGAACATTGTGTAACCGAAGGAACTCAGGACAAGGTTTATTTGCCTATGGTTTCTGAGTCCCTATCGGAATCACCCGGACGTGCCGTTCTGGTTCATGTCGCACGAGATCGACGGCAAGCAGTCCATGCGCTAAGTCAGCCGCCTTCACCTCGATCCCGTCCGCGAGCACAAAGGTGCGCACGAACTGACGTGCCGCAATGCCCCGATGCAGGTATTCGCGCGATTTATCGTCTTCTTGCTTGCCGCGCACCACGAGTTGCTTGTCCTCAACAGTAATCTCAAGCTGTTCACGCTGAAAACCAGCGACGGCCAAAGTGATCCTGAGAATGTCGTGCGTGTCTACATTGTAGGGCCCGCAGGCCATCAGGCGCTCGATATTATAGGGCGGATAGCCGTCTGAGCCAGCTTTGCCGACCCGATCAATGAGGCGTTCAATCTCCTCAAACCCGAGGAGCAACGGCGATGACAACAACGAAACCCGCGACATCAATGAGGCCCTTTCACAAGCGACCGATTTGCAAGCTGACCGCGATGCTGTCGGTGCGCTCGTTCATCGCTCCCAAGAGACCCGATGACCTCACTCATATGGAAACCCGACCTGCGCGCGTCAAGAGACCGTCGACGCTTTCAATGGCGCATGACTTCACCAAGTTTCATCCCCAATTGTTTTTACGACTAAGTAGTTGAAATATATGGGCGTTAAAGTTTCGCGAACAAAGCGGCTCGCCTGCGCTTGCGCGGTGAACGCGACTCACGAAGAACTAGTCCGAATCAGAAATACGGGTTGTTTAAGGAACGAGGGCTAATATGAAGCGGGAAGGCGGTGATACCGTTCTCAGTGCGGTGTTTGTCGATTACGACAACATTTACATGTCCTTGCGGCGTAAGAGCGAAGAGGCAGCCAAGCAGTTCGCCAAAGACGCGCCCAATTGGTTGCGAGGTATCGAAAACGGCTCACTCATCACAGCGACCAACGGCGTGCTCGGTACAGCCAAGCGCCGCATCGTCATGAATCGCTGCTATGGCAATCCCGTGCCGCGCCGTAACGCGCACGATAACTCGACCGATATGACGTCGTTCCCTTTTATCCGCCACCACTTCCTTCGCTCAGGTTTTGAAGTGGTGGATTGCCCGCCTCTTACTGCCCAGCTCAAAAACTCGTCCGACATCCGCATGGTCATGGATCTTCGCGACTACTTGACCCACCCAACCTATTTCGACGAATTCATCATCCTGTCGGGCGACGCCGATTTCACGCCTGTCCTGCATCGTCTCCGCCAACACGCGCGCCGTACAGTCATTTACGCAAATGATCACACCGCTGTGCCCTACACTGCCATTTGTGATGGCGAAGTCCGTGAAGCCGATCTGATAGCACTGCTTCTTGGTGGGCAAGATACTGTTGTTGAAGGAGCCTCGCCCGCAACCCTCGCGGCACCTCATTTACATCAACAAGCCCCACGCCAAGCACCGTCGGCAGCAGTAATCCGTTCCGAAATAATTGGCGAAGTCGTCGCTACAATCCGTGCAAGCGCAACAGCAGTCCCTCTTGAAGCATTGGCTGATCGAGCCGTCCGTTCCTTAGGCCTCGAAAAGACGACCGGCACCGGCTGGGCCGGTGCCGGCAGTTTCCGTGAATTGCTGCGCCAGAGCCTTCCCGCTGAAATTCGTCTGACCGACCAACCGCCGTACTCTGCCTACGACCCACGTCGTCATGACTTGACGCCGACGCCGGTCGTTGTGCACGCAGCAACACCTCCGGCCCTTGAACCTCCGCGCCAGCAACCGATGCCGGTTCAGCACGACGAGACGCCGCGACAAGAAGTATTGCGTCAAGAGTCGCAGCCAATCGAGCAGTTATACGAACCAGCACCACGGCAGGTCGCTCCCCCGCTCGCTCAGCCATCTGCTCTTGCGCCTGCAGCCCCCGTCGCGCGCGCTCAAGACGCTTATCGCGACGAAATTCCAGCAGTCGCCAAGCGGGCGCCGGGTGTAGAGCCTGCGCGTCCATCGATGGGTTCGTCGGTCGCAACACGCGCCCCATCGCAGCCCGT
>JABFRJ010000093.1 GCA_013141255.1 Hyphomicrobiaceae bacterium | reverse complement strand
CCCTGTTGGAACTGCTCGCGATAGGCCATGATGATGCGGTTATAGTGCTCGGCGTGTTGGAGATAGTTCTCCGCTAATACCGGATCGCCTGAAGATGTCGCATCGCGCGCAAGCGAAAGATACTTCTCAGCGATATGCGCCGGCGTACCCCGAACTTTAACGTCCGGACCGTTTGACTCAAAACTGCGCGTCAACGGGTTCTGCTGCTGTTGTTTGTTGCGATTGCGCCCGCGTCCACGGCGATTATTCTGCTGTCCTGGCCTCACTGGCTTTCAGGCTCCCCAAGGTGCAACGGTTAATCCGAGCACGGAAAAAAAGATCGATCGACATCCGTTAGTGCTTCAGAGCGTCGATCAGCCCTGCCGCCGCGTGACCAAAACCGACCAAGGATCGAAACGGCACGGTTATGCCGCGACAATCATGGCGCCCGGCATCACGCCGCGCCGGGCAAAGCGAATGTTGAGATCCAACTCGACGACGTCGCGCCTTCAAGCACCGCAAGTAAGAGCCAAACAATCTAAGACTTGGCTTGCGACCACTTAGAACGCCACCGCGCCTTACGTGTTCACCAACGTTTCCTCGGTAAATCGCTGAGGGAGGCCGGACAGCCTGGATGAAAAATCCAACGCTATGCGACGAGCACCTTTTGTAAACCACGGCACTTCGGAGGACGCTGAGTGCGCTGTCCGCTGCGGCTCTGTCCCTGCGAGAAAACCCATCGGGTAAGGCCGGTGTGCCTGCGGAATCCACGTGAGACAGACGGTAACGCCCGTCGCTGCCAATTCCAAGTGTTTTCTTCCGATATGCTCAAAATAGTGTCGCAATCGCAACACACCGTTCAATGCCGCCCAGGTCCCGAACGAGACGGGCCTCCGAGCACCCCCCCTTAGACCAGGCGGATTGCAGCAAATAGGCGACGTCCGGGGCCTGTCCGGCCCCCACTTCAACGATCACGGCCCCGCTTGGCATGGTCGCTGCTATGCCCGTAGCGATTTCGCGATAGATCAGCAACCCATCTGCCCCGCCATCAAGCGCCAGGGCGGGATCATAGAGCCGCACATCGGCATCAAGCCGAGCAATATCGGCGGAGGGGATGTACGGAGGATTAGATACGACAAGATCGAACGGTCCAGTCTCCTCCCCAAACGTCCGCCCCTCGATCCAGCGCGCGTGACCATCCACGCCATGCAACGTCGCGTTCATCTGTGCGACTGCAAGCGCTTGAGCCGAAAGGTCAATGCCAACGCCGTTGGCATTGGGCAACTCAGCCAGCAGCGTTACCAAGATGACGCCACTACCGGTGCCAATATCAAGAATGTTGATCTCCCGCTCGCGACCGCCATTTGCATCTACCCAGGCTAGTGCCGTCTCAATCAACGTCTCTGTCTCCGGGCGCGGATCGAGCGTTGCTGGCGTGATGATGAAGTCTCGTCCAAAAAAACCGCGCACGCCAATGATGCGCGACACCGGTTCGCACGACTGTCGACGGAGCAGCGCGTTGGCATAGCTTTTGGCTTCAGAGGTCGTAAGCGTACGATCTGGTGCCGAAATCAAATCCAGCGGCCTTGCGCCCAGCACATGCACAAGGAGGCGCCGTGCGTCGACACTCGCACCCTCGATCCCAGCATCGCTCAGCAGCACTACCGCAATCGCCAGCGCGGCCCGCACATCACATCCGATCAGTGCTCGTGATAGCACCTCCACGCCCCGCTCAGGCATGCCGCCCGTCCATTTCGGCGGCAAGCAACGTCGTCTGGTGATCTGTAATCAACGCCTCGATCAACTCATCCAGCGCCGTCCCATCCATGACGGCGTCAATCTTGTGCAACGTCACATTTATCCGGTGATCAGTGACGCGGCCTTGCCCGAAATTATAAGTGCGGATGCGCTGCGAGCGGTCACCCGAACCCACCTGATCCTTGCGCGAGGCCGAACGCTCATCCGCCAACTTCTGCCGCTCAAGCTCATACAGCCGCGAGCGCAACACTTGCATCGCCAGTCGCCGGTTTTGATGCTGAGATTTCTCAGCCGACACGACAATCAATCCCGTCGGAATGTGCAACATGCGCACAGCGCTGTCGGTCTTGTTGACGTGCTGTCCGCCCGCGCCACCCGCCCGCATCGTGTCAATCCGCAGATCTTCAGGCCGAATAACGAGATCGACCTCCTCGACTTCCGGCAAAACTGCAACCGTGGCCGCTGAGGTGTGAATACGCCCCGACGTCTCCGTCGCGGGTACCCGTTGCACGCGATGCACGCCACTCTCGAATTTCAACCGCGCAAACACACCTTTGCCGGTAATCGAGGCGATCACTTCTTTATAGCCGCCAAGGGCATTCTCGCTTTCGCTAATAATCTCGGTCTTCCAGCCGTGTGTATCGGCATAGCGCGCGTACATCCGGAACAGATCCGCGGCAAACAGCGCGGCTTCATCGCCCCCTGTCCCCGCGCGAACTTCCAGGATCGCGCTTTTCTCGTCGGCGGCGTCCTTGGGCAGCAATTGCAGCTGCAGCACCTTAGTCAGATCGTCGACGCGCGCATCAAGCAAAGGTAGTTCGCCCCGCGCCATCTCGGACAGTTCAGCATCGGCCTCTTCGTAAGCAAGTTTACGCGTAGCTTCGGCCTCGGCCTGCACGGCCCTGAGTGAGTGCACAGTCTGCACAATCGGATCGAGTTCGGAAAATTCTTTCGACAACTGCACGAAGCGCGACTGCTCCGGCCCCGCGTTGAGCTCCGCTTGGATTGTCGCCCAACGGTCAACGAGCCGGTTGAGCTTGGTGTCAGGAATAGAGGCCATCAGCGCAATATCACAATGAGGAGTGTGGTACGGAGAGCGCGCTCAATTGGAGCGTCGCAAACAAGTTTAGGACCTTGGGATGCAGTCCCTAACGGCTTGGTTCTGGCAATTTATCGCGCCGACGTCCGCGTGGATCACCGGTGTCGATCCACGTCAAGCCTTCGCGTGTCGGAGCCATCATGTGCACGAAGCCATCCACGCCAGTCCGCATAGAACCCTGAACGGCCCCGGGCAGCGGCGTCAACGCCGTATATAATGCTCCTGGTGCCGTCCGTGCGACAAGCATTGTCGCCGCCACGAGCGCTAAAACGATAATAGCCGCGATTGGCCACAACCGGCGACGCGGCACCGCATCTTCCGACACATCGTCATCAAGGTCTGCGACCACAACCTGAGCAACCGCTGCAGCGCGACCAGCTTGCGCTGCGGAGCGTGGCGACGCCCCATGCCGACCCGACGGCGCAGTAACAGTGATCGGCCGGACGGTTGTTGCTTGTCGGCGCGCCTGCGCCACATCGTAGGGCACAATCTCTTGCACGTCGTCCGCCTCTGGCGTCGACTGGCGAACAGGCGCAGGGCTTTCAGGTGCAATGCCTAAATACGTTGTGATCGGCGCAGAAACCGTCGGCGTGTTCTGCGCATAGCCTTGCAACATACGGCTTAAGATCGGCTGACTTTCAACCTGTGCCAAGCCCGCATAGGCTTCGACGATCCGCACCACGTCGGCCCAGTCAGGCAGCCCATCAAGTGCGCCTGCTTCAAGATTGGCAATGATGGTTGGATCACTCCCCGTTGCTCGCGCCATATCCCAAACGCCAAGCCCAGTGATCCCGCGCATTCGAATAAAAATCTGGCCAAGCTCAGCGTCAAACAACGGTAACGCCGGCACTTGCTCGGTCCCAATGGTCCGCCCCGGCATCCCCCGGCGCGGAGCACCACGTACACCCGTGCTGTCGCTGGCACCCGGTGCAGCTGCTAACCCATCCCTGGTCAAATAGGTGTCCATGAGGACAAAGTTGCTCCACCAGTTGTGTGCGCCAACGTCAATCAGTCAGGCCGAACCCTTGCCAACGGCTCCAGCTAACGCCATAGCGCATATAAAGGTAATCGAAAATCGGTCACGTGGCGAGAAGTCCACCCCGAACAACAGTTAAGTCTCTCCACTGCTGCGGATGTAAATTTCCCAATGAGCCGCCTCAACGCCAACCTCCTCCTGCTTTTTACTGCCGCCATCTGGGGGCTCGCTTTTGTTTTCCAAAAAACCGCTATGGACGTCCTGGGACCGTGGACGTTTATCGCTAGTCGCGCCATCCTTGCGACCCTAACCTTATTGCCGTTCGCATATTACGAGGCCCGTCGCGCCGGGTTTCGCGCCACGACATCTGACGCAGCACCCTTTTGCCCGCCGGGGCTTCTGGGTGCCGGGCTCTGGGCCGGATCAGCCTTCTTTCTAGGTGCAACGCTGCAGCAACTCGGTCTTAAGACCGCCACTGCAACCAATGGCGGCTTCCTCACCGCGCTTTACGTGATCGTAACGCCAATCCTCGCCTGGATTTGGCTGCGCCGCACGCCTGGAAAGGCACTAATCCCCGCAGTCGCATTGTCTTTTATCGGCACCTGGGCGCTGGGCGGCGGTTCATTGGATGCGCTGTCGAGCGGCGACCGCCTAATTGCCGCTTGTGCGTTGTTCTGGGCAGTCCATGTGATCTTGAGCGAAAAGGGCGCAGGTTTCGGTCGCCCAGCCATGTTCACGATGATCCAATTCGCGGTTGTTGCAACTTTGGCGACCATTGGCACGCTTTTGTTGGAAGCGCCCACTTTGCAGGCCCTTAGAGCTGCCGCACTCGAAATCGCCTACGTCGGCATACTGTCAAGCGCCATGACCTTCACGTTATTGACCGTCGCACTGCGCTACACAGCAGCGTCTGAAGCTGCCGTCATCATCTCAACTGAAAGCCTGTTTGCCGCTGTCGCAGGCGCACTATTGCTCGGCGAACGCTTGACACCTCTCGCGTGGTTCGGCGCCGGGCTCATTGTAGTGGCGACGCTCGTGGTTCAACTGGCCCCGCGTCCCACATCCCACACTGATTTGCGACCAAAAGAAAACGCGACCTGATCCTGAGGACCAAGTCGCGCTTCAAAATCGCAGTGCGTCAAACTGACCGCACCAAGCTTACTTCTTCTGATCGGCCAGAATGTACACTTTTTGCATCACGTCAGGCGTTGCGGGCGGCTCGCCACGCGCGATCTGATCGACGTGCTCCATGCCCGAGATGACCTCGCCCCATACCGTGTATTGCCCTGTCAACCCACGGCAACCCTGATCGGTAAAGCAAATAAAGAACTGGCTGTTTGCCGAATTCGGATTACCGGTGCGGGCCGCGCCAATGGTGCCACGCTTATAAACATGCGGCGTAAATTCAGCCGGCAGGTCTGGGTATTTAGAGCCGCCAATGCCGACGCCCTTTGGATCGCCCGTCTGCGCCATGAACCCGCTAATGACGCGATGCCATTTGACGTTGTCGTAGAATTTTTCCTTGGTCAGCATTTTTACGCGTTCGACATGCTTCGGCGCCAGATCAGGGCGCATGCCAATCAAGACTTTTCCGCTCTTGAGTTCAATCACCAGCGTATTGGCCGGGTCAGCCGCAGGCGTAGTCGCCGCCGCCGACTGCGCCATGGCAGAAGAGGCCAAGGCAGCTGAGGCCAGACCAAATGCAACGGTAAGCGCGAGGTAGAGAGCTTTCACAGTCATATCTCCAACGATAAAACGGATAATCAACAAGAGACACTAACCAACAAAATGGGCGCCACCCAGGCATGAGTTCGGCGCCCATTAAAAACTGTTGTCAGAACTTAGCTTGGCTGATGCGTCTTGCGGAAGCGCATCATTGTGAAGATGCCCATCGGACGCAGCGCACGTTTGTCTTCGAGCTTCAATTCAGGACAAACCATCACACGATCCACGTCGAACACCGGACGCCAACCAAGCTTGTCACCAAACGGTGCCATGCGACGCTCAACCCAGCCGCGCACACCTTCCTCGGTCGAGAAGTGATTGACGATCATAACTTCGCCACCGGTTTTGCAAACCCGCGCCAGTTCCTTCATCACCTTCTCAGGATCCGGCACCACGGTCATCACATACATAGCAACGACCGTATCAAAGCTCTCATTGGCAAACTTAAGCTCGCCCGCATCCATCTCATGCAAGCCCGTGACGTTGCTCAAGCCTTCCTCAGCAACCCGCTCCCGCGCCTTCTCAAGCATCTCAGTCGAAAGGTCGATACCAACGATTTCCAGCGAGCGCTTGTAATCTGGCAGCGACAACCCAGTGCCCACGCCAACTTCGAGCACCCGTCCCGTCGATTGGTTGATCATCTCAACGGCGTGCCGACGGCCTTCAGCCGCGACCTTACCAAACGTGTGATCGTATACTGGTGCCCAACGGCGATATGCGACCTTGATCGCGTCTTCGTGCATGTGCGCGACGACGGCTGGCTTGTGCGACTTCATAGGCGACCGCTCCTGGGGCGACTGCAGCGAACTCATGGATATTGAAACTCCCTCTTGAATGTCTTGCAAGACGTGATCGTAAAATCAGGCCGAATGCTGAAGCGAAGATGTGAACATGAACGACGAACCCTGCACTTTAAGTGTCGATTTCCCCGGAGCTAAGAGGCACCGTTACGGCCAATTTGGGGCGATCAGCGCTCTTTGAGTCAGCCTCAACTGCCTCGTGCACGGGCAGTTCGAGCTTTGTTTCCGCTATAAATCCGCCCCCCAAAACCTGCGCCTGAGCCTTGTCATCGGCGTAGAACACCGCAGCCTGCCCTGGTGAAATCCCATGTTCCGGCAAATCCAGCATCACCATAGCCGACCCGTTGACACCGACAGCAACTGAACCGCGCCGCAGTGGCTGGCTGGACCGAGTCCGCACAAATACGGCCTGTGGCTGAGTTTCAGTCGGCAGAACTTGGCCGAGCCAGTTCACGCCCCGCAAACGAATGCGATTAACGCCCAAATGCGTGCGCGGGCCAACAATCACTCGGCGCTGTGCAGGCTCCAGCCGCACGACGAACAACGGCTCACCCGTGGCAATACCAAGACCTTTGCGCTGGCCCACGGTGAAATGCACAATGCCATTGTGCTGCCCAAGGACCCGCCCATCCACATGCACGATGTCGCCTGGATCCGCAGCCCCCGGCTTCAACCGCTCAATGACGTCCGTGTAGCGACCCGCAGGCACAAAACAAATATCCTGGCTGTCGGCTTTATCAGCAACGGCTATGCCGAAGGCATGCGCCAAAGCACGCACCTCGGGCTTGGCCAGACCGCCCAGTGGAAACACCAGCTTCGCAAGCTGCGTACGCGTGGTTGAAAACAAGAAGTAGCTCTGATCACGGTCCGTATCGTGCGCACGCCGGAGTTCCGCGCCGGTAGCGCCATCGACGCGCTGGACATAATGTCCCGTCGCCAAAGCATCGGCGCCGAGCGTCTCTGCAGTGCTCAGCAATTCGCCAAACTTCAAATCGCTATTGCAACTCACGCACGGGATCGGCGTTTCGCCCTGTACATAGGAGTCAATGAACGGCGTGATCACGCGTTCACGGAAACGCTTTTCATAATCCAGTACATAGTGCGGAATGCCCAGGTTTGCTGCGACCGTACGCGCATCGTGAATATCCTGGCCCGCACAACATGACCCAGCCTTACCAACCGCCGTGCCATGGTCATAAAGCTGCATCGTCATTCCGATAACATCATACCCGGCGTGTTTGAGGATTGCTGCCACGACCGAGCTATCAACCCCACCCGACATTGCAACAACAACCCGCGCACCCGACTTCAACGGCTGTAACGCCCTCCGTACCGCAGTCGGCAGCTCAATGTGCGCAGGCGCAGTCGTCGCAGAAGCAACGGCTCGGAACTGCGTGTCAGATGTTGGGATTGGGGACGAAATGGTCATCGATCAACGCGCAAAACGGGTGCAGAGCAGGTGCGCAACACCGCCAGCCACTTTACCAAGGCCACGCCATACCACGTCCCCCACTGCTCGCGATACCGCTACTGAACAGGTTTGAGCACATTTTTTTGGCGATTGAGGACAACTCGCGAGATCTCAAATGCGGCGTAAAAGAGTCTAAAGCTCAGTGTTGGTAATAATAAAATAATCATAAGGCCAAACAAAATAACAATTTTTTCGCATTTAGCAGGTAGCGTCACGTTCTGGCCCGGCACTTGCTTAGCAGGTGTCAGACATGAACGGCGTCGTCCCGGTCGTTTCAGAAGAGTACAGGCCCAACTTTAACTCTCTGGAACTGATCGGAACATCTTAAGGCCTGGTCACGTTAACTAATAAACCAATTAAGACCGTCCCGGATTAGGCCAGCTATTTACTGTGGCACTTAGGCCGATCTTAATGGTGTTCAACTAGGGTCAAGTCTGGTCTTCAGAGTGTAAGAGTATCATGACCGAACAACAGTTTAGAGCACGCGTAAGATATGTAATTGGCCCCGATGGCAGTCCCCTGACTGTAGCGGACCTTCCCCCCGTGGACACCAAGCGCTGGGTCATCCGGCGTAAGGCAGAAGTTGTCGCCGCTGTGCGTGGTGGGCTTCTGAGCCTCGAAGAGGCGTGTGAGCGTTATAAGCTCACAGTCGACGAGTTCCTGTCCTGGCAACGGTCGATTGATCGTCACGGGCTCCCAGGGCTCCGTGCGACACGCATCCAAGATTACCGCAGCTAATTGCTGAACGGCGCGAGCGTTCATTGCCAGTCAATGAATGGCGAAGCTTTAAGCAGACGCGCGCTGATCTTGTGAATG